>CALMKR010000063.1 GCA_937867625.1 uncultured bacterium
TTTCTGGCGTATCTAGACAAAGACGTGGGCAGATTACACAGGAAGACGGGTTAGGTACTTCTGAAAGGGCTGTAACGCAGTCTTCGCATATTACAGAGTACTGGTTTAAAAACCATAATGAAGTTAAGAAAGAAGTACTTGAGGGTCTTCTGGATGTAGCTAAGTTGCTAGTAAATGAGTCAAAAAGCCTTCAGTATATAACAGATGATATGGCTAAGGTTTTCTTTAGTGTGGATGCTGAGGACTTCAGTAATTCTAGTTACGGCTTATTTGTGTCTAATTCTACTAAAGATGAGCGTTTGCTTGAGTCTTTAAGAAGCTTATCACAAGTAGCGTTACAGTACGATAAAGCAACCCTCTCTGATATAGTGTCTATCATGGAGTCTAATAGTATAGTTGAGATTAAACGTAAACTTGAACAGGGTGAGACAGCTGCGTTTGACAGACAGATGCAACAGGCTAATGCTGGGCAAGAAGCTCAACAGGCTATGCTGCAGGCTCAAATGGAAGACAAAGAGAAGGATCGTCAGCTTAAGAAGTATGAGATAGATGAGAATAATAGAGTTAAAATCCAAGTAGAGACTATTAGAACTTATATAGGAAGCGAAGAGACTGATAAGGATGGTAGTGGCCAACCTGATCCTATAGAGCTTCAGAAGCTTGCATTGGAGCAACTTAAGATTTCCAACCAGTCTGCCGCAGAGCAATTAGGTTTCGCTAGTGAGGATAGAGCTAGAATGCATGAGTCTATGGAGAATGAAAAAGACCGTAAACTAGAGCGTGAGAAAATGCAGAATGATGTTAAAATAGCTAAAATGAAACCTAAACCAAAGCCTGCTAAAGGCAAATAAACGTTATTGGCTATAGTTAACTAACCTAAAATAGAACGCAGAGTTCTTTTTAGCATAGATATTGTAAATTAGACACACTTATATTATGGTAGAAAAAGAAACGTTCGATGTATTCAAGAATGTGCTACAAACACCCCCTGTAGCACCAGAGATTGATACAATTCAAATCGACGAAACACAAACAATCAGATTACAGGAAGACGAGCCTGTAATTGAAACTAATCTGGAAGAAGAAGTTATTGAAGATGTTCCTGTTGTAGCCTCAGAGGATACAGACAGCATTAAGGTAATAACCCAACATTTTGCGGATAAAGGGGTATTAACAGGATTTGATCCAGAGTCTATAAAGGACATGGATGATGAAGAGGCTTTCGAAACAGCAATTAGTTCAACTGTAGAAGCTAAGATTAAGGAGTATAAGGATTCTATACCAGAAGAAGCTAGGTATCTATTGGAGTATCTCGAAAATGGAGGTGATCCTAGAGCTTATGCTGATATGATGGCTAGACCTGATTATGCTAAACTTGATATTAAAGCTGAAAACAACCAGAAGCGTGTAATCCGTGACTATTTATCAGCAGCTACAAGGCTGACTCCTGAGCAAATAGAAAGAAAGATAGAACGCTATGTTGATACTGATACTCTAGAAAGTGAGGCCACTGATGCTTTGGAAGAATTGAAATTTGCACAAGAACAAGAACGCGAGTATATGCTTAAGCAACAGGCTGCCCAAAAGGAAGCTGCGCAAAAGAGCTATGACGAGTACTTGACTAAACTTAAAGCAGATATCAATACTAAGAAAGATATTGGTGGTTTTTCTATTTCTGAACCACAGAAAGCTAAGTTATATGAGCATATGACTAGACCTGTTACTAAAGACGGTAAGACTCAGCTTATACTGAATTCTGAAAAGGATCCAGACATAATGCTGAAGTATGCGTATTTAGATATGATTGGTTGGGACATCAATAAGTTGACCAAATTTGTTGAGACCAAAGTAACTAAATCTCTTAAGGACAAACTTAAATCAGGTGATACTATTACTAAAATTAAAGGATCGTCTAGCGGAGCCGGGGATACTTTTGATGCCTTTAAATCAGCTCTTGGTAAATAAAATTAAATTATGGTACAAAACGGAATAAATGGTTTACAAATTACGAGAGGACAGTGGCACTCAGGTCTGACACTGGACAACCACCTCTCACGTGCGTTTTTGACAGAACCTGTCATGGCGTCTACATTCGTTTCACAACTCTTTAACTTTCAGAATAACTTTGCATCCCCTATAGATTACCTCACTAGAGGTATGGGACGTACAATGGAATTGACCAATCGTCAATATCGTTGGCCTCTTATGGGTGATACTGAGAAAGCTGTGCGTATTGTAGGAAGAAATGGCGATACTTCAACTACTCCAGGTATTGGAGGCGGTCTGTTCCAGATCGTTGTAGAAGAGCGTCTTTTCGAATCTACTGACGTATTGGTGTTTGATGATAGAGGTTATAGAGCTCGTGTAATGCGCGATCCAGAGCAAGTTGGTAACGGCTGGCTCTTAACTCTCAAATTGACTAATCCAGATGCGGCTTACTTCATTCCTGCAAGCCAATTAACTAATGGATGTCAAGTTTCTAAAGACTACTCAACCGTATCAGAATTCTCTGATAAAGGCGGTAGCTCATACTTTGCAACTCCGTTCATGATGGAGAACCACCTCACTACTCTTCGTAAAGAATACACTGTATCACGTTCTGTGGCTACTGATGTAATGGTTATGGAGATGGTAGATCCTACAACTAAGAAGTCTTCTAAGATGTGGGTTAACTATCAAGAGTGGGTTCACATGGGACAATGGATGCGTGAGGTTGAACGTTCTTACTGGTATTCTAACTACTCAGCTGATGCTAATGGTGTTACTTCTATGAAGGGACAAAATTCATTGCCTGTTTACGAAGGTGCTGGTATCCGTGAACAAATTGCTCCTGCTAACATTCGTTACTACACTACTCTCAATGAGCGTATCATACGTGACTTCTTGATTGATCTCACTTATAACGTTTCTACTGAAGGTAACCGTAAGTTTGTTGCATTCACAGGTGAATATGGAATGGCTGAATTTGATCGTGCAATGCGTGATTCCGCCCAATTCTTCACACTGGTAGATTCTAAATTCGTAACTGGTACAGGTCAAGAACTTGCACTTGGTGGACAATTTACTACTTACAGAGGTATCAATGGTACTGAGATCACTCTCAAACACTTACCTTTGTATGACAACACTATCCATAACCGTAAGCTGCACCCAACTACTGGGCGTCCTTTGGAGTCTTATAGATTTACTATACTTGACTTTGGTGTAAATGGTGGTGAATCTAACGTAGTAAAATGCTACAAGAAAGATTCTGAATTCGTATCATGGCATATCGAAGGTTCTTGTGGACCAGGTGGTGTTAAACGCGGACAATCCGCTGCTTCTTCTTTGGATGGATATTCTGTACACTTCCTCTCTGAGGTTGGTATTATGATTAAAAATCCACTTAGTTGCGGGGAATTAATCTGTGACGCCGCTTAATAAATTTTGTGTTTTGGGTTTCGTGGGATTTGGGGCTTCGGCCCCATTTCTCTCGTTCGACGAAAAATCTCAACAAATATATGGAAAAGTTCGTAATTATTAAACCCTTAAAAAAAGCACGCTGGTCTAACTTTCAACGTTACCAGAAGTGCCGCGACACAATCGCCCCTTACTTATCACCTAAAGGAGGCGTAGAAACAGGACTCAACGATGAGGACTGTGCAACACTAGGTAAACAACTAAACGTAGATCTTAGTAGAACTTCTAAGTTTTGGCAAGACTATAAAATCGACATGGATGATAAACCTAAGATTTTGTACATAGACACCCCGGAGGGCATGCTTGCATACAAATTCATCCTGAATCACAAACGTGTAGCAAATTCAATGCTTGAACGTAATGAATGGCCTCACGCAGAATATTTCATCGAAGATGTCGAAGAAGAAGCAAAACAAGAGAATATCAAGGGACGTGTAAAAGCAGAAGCTATCAAACGTTTGGATAAGTTATCCAGAACTGAAATGGCTAATATCCTTAAGGTTGTAGGGCGCTATACAGTCGAATCTACATCTGGTGAGCTTATAGAGAAAGCTACACGTAAATTGGCTGAGGAAGAGCCTGAGCGTTTTATTTCTATTATAGATGACGCTAAGTTCCAAATGAAGCTCTTTATAGAAGACCTTATTAGACTTAAGGCCCTTAGAAAGAATGGAACGCATATTTTCTATAACGAAGTTCCAATTGGACACGATATGGAAACAGCAATCGCGTATCTTGAGGATCCTCTGAATCAACCAATCTATAAGGCCCTACGTATTCAATTAGAAGGTTCTTCTAGAAGTGGAATTGAAAAGAAAGTTAAAGCAAGCGCATAAAGATGACTGTAGCTGAAATGGCAGTGTTATTTAAGTTAGAACTTGATAAAGTTGATACTTTGTCACAGCCTAACTTTTTAGATTCTGAGATAGAGTTGATTTTCAATACATCGCAAGATTTATTGATTGCTAAGAAATACTCAGAGTTTGAAGTTAATCAGAAACGTATAGATGACTTACGAACCATCGTTAGTACCGTACCTATCGTTCCCACTGTCGTTTCTTCTACTGTCTACAGTGCAGCTTTACCTAGCGATTACTGGTTTCATTTAGCTTCTTCCACAACTGCGACTGGCACAATTTGTGGTGTATCTACTACAATAACGCTAGTCAACAGGTTATTCACATTTGATAGATTATACCAAGCTCTGAATGACCCATTCAACCAGCCTAACGAAAAGCAAGCTTTAACGTTATTTGCTGGGAACACGGTGCAGATCTATGTACAAAATGGAATAACCCCAACTAGCCTAAATCTCACTTACTTACGAAAGCCATTACGGATGAGTATAAGTGCAACGGGGGTAAATAGCCCCGTTGGTTTTACTAACCAATGCGAGCTTCCCGATCATATGCATCGTGAAGTTGTAGCAGAGTCTGTTAGGCGTACGCTTGAATCTGTC
>CALMKR010000064.1 GCA_937867625.1 uncultured bacterium
CTCACGGTGCCACGCGAAACGCTACAGATCTTGGCGATTTCGGTATAGGTAAAGCCCCGCCGGCGAAAGGCGAGGGCTTGTTCATAGGCTTCTGGCTTGTAGGAACGGACTTTTGGCATTATAAAAGTTGTCTATAGTATACTGTAAGCAGTGTTCATTTCTAGTACAAAACAATACCGGTAGGGGATACCGGTATTGTTTACTCCATATCTGCTAAGAATCGCCGTCGATTTCTTCGGCAACGACAAATTGTACACCTTCATCACCAACGATGGCCGAGTGGGGAGTCTGTGGCGGTACATCAAAGCGGTCGCCGGTTTTGAGGTGGTGGGTAACACCAGCGATGGTGAAATCAATTGATCCTTCGGTGATAAAGAGCACCACCTTACCCTGGTGACTATGTTCGGAGTAGACCGTACCTGGTTTATCCTGCCATTCGTAGACATGCGGCCAGTTTTCTTTTTCTAATTCCGCAATACAGCGTTCGGATAGTTCCATAGGTTTAGTATAGCCTAAATCAGTATTTTTGTTTGATATACTAGTTTCAATGAGTCCTGATAAACTGAGTGCCGAAACGGGAATTAACCCTGGTCTGGTTAAGGTGCGCGAATATGTAGATCGATTTAGACGTGGAGCCTTGGATGAATCAGAACTAAACGCTGAAAATCTTGGTGCTTTTGCACCACAAGTGGTTGATGAACTCATAAATCTCATACCTACGAGGTATCGCAACAATCCGTGGCCACCTGAACTAGTAAATGAGATGTGGAATCCAGCAATTTCTGCTGATACGGAAGTCGCCGAAGCGCAGAAAATTGACCGGGCTTTGGCATTAAGAGCCTACGCAATCAAATTCAATAATGGCGGTGTTGGGACGGCTATAAATCTTGAACAAAATTCGACCTCTGAAGAAGTCGATCCTGCCGAAACTGAAGTAGAAATTGCAGTAGATCATACATTACTGGCTCCAGAAGAAAACTCGGGAACTGATTTAGAAGAAGAATCATCTAATATCGTAGAAACATCTGCTGACATGGCTGAGTCTGTGTCCGAGTCTTCAACTGACCTAGAAAAACTAGTAGCCGAACTCAGTATTGGGAAAAATGAGGCGTCAAAGCGACTATACCAAGAGCTCCTCGCTCAAAAAAATGACCCGGAGAAAAGAACCTCTCTCATCAAGGCATTACTGACCGGCACATACAAACAATTACGCGAAAGTGACTACGCCATTAACCCTAGCGAAGAAGCGACGTACGCTCAAGCTCTTGCCGATACTACCGTTCCATTTTCAGAAAAAAACTACTGGCAGTACCGTGGCATCCTCGATAGTAATTCTGTTACTCGAGGCTCATTTAATGTTAACGTCACTCCCAAATTAATCAAAAAATTAGATACGTTGATTGCTTCAGGAAAATTAAAGGCAAATTACAAGTTTGGTTCTCCAAATACTCCAGCTTCACCACAAGAACGACATGATGCTATCTCAATTTATTTCCTTGAACAACCTGATGAAGCAATGCTCCAGACTCTAAGCGCCACCATCGCCCCTTATGTTCGTGGAAATAATTTACTTGGACATAAAGTTGCTGAGGGGTTCTTCATGTCTGAAATTGGTTCAATCTCGGATACTCATATTGAAAATTTGATTGCGCAAATTGAAACAATTGACCCTTCTTTTGCCAAAGCGGTAGACTTAGACACGGCACAACAAACTGGTGGGCATAAAATGTCCGAGGCTCAATATTATGCCCTTAAAAATACTGGCGCTGCTTTTGGTTATGAAATATCGTACAGTAATCAAGCTGGGTTTGATGTCTCTCTTGCTGAGAAAAATATCGAGACTAATCCAGAATCCACCGTTACAGAAGAGACTACCCAATTAGCTGTCTCCTCAGATTTAGAAACAAATCCCGTATCCACCACCACACCTGCCCTGCCTAAAGTTGAGGCAAAAAATGAACCAGCACAAAAAGCTGAGCGTGGGGACACGGCCGCCAGCTTTGTGGTTGCATTTACCAAACTCAATTCCATACTGACCAAAAGAAACAAAGAAGGACTAACACTATTTTTTACTGACAATACTTTAAAGAAAATAACGACAGAATTATCAAATTTTGAAGCTGTTGTTGCCCAAGGTGATCCGCAGGAGATTACAAAATCTCTCCAAAATATATTCACATTATTTGACCAATTTGGGCAAAATACTGAACGAACAGGACGAGTGTGGGATAACATACAGAGCTTACGGGAAGTAGAAACTACATTGCAATCAATTCATAACAGTTTAGGTGTCCTCTACCGTTTGTATGAAAAAGAGAACGACGTATCAGTATCAGACCCGGTGCTTGCCGGGATGAATAAAGTCGGACAAAGAATTTCGCGTGCGAAAAATGGTGTCACCGAGCGCATAAAAATAGCCCGATCAATTCTCGGCCACTAAAGAGATCGGACTGAAACAAAATCATTGTTTTAGGACGTGCCACCAGCTCGAACCGGCTTCAGTGAGTCTTGACTGTAATAATGACTTCGCTTCTGGGATGGGAAGTGTCTTCAAACGTGTAAAGATCTGCTCCCGTAACGCATCGAGCTCGCTATGCAACTGTTGCATTGTACAAACTTGATCGGTTGTTGGAACATACGTTCCGAATAAAACTCGACTGCGATCAAGGATATGTTCTAAACTAAGAAGAATATCCAGCAATAACACATCATCTAGCGGTACATTTGATTCTGCTATCGCTAGAGTGTGACGTAAGCTATCAATAAAAGAGTTAATGCTATTTTCTACGGTTAAGGGGTTTGGTTGCATAGATGTAAATTTAAAAATCACCGTTCCACTCAGCAAAGAAGTCGGTAAGGAAGTGTTCCATACGCTCGTGTCGAAGGTGACCCAATCTTTTACCCGTGGTTGTGTTCATGTGGTCTTGTAATTTGAGGAGCTTTTCGTAGAAATGGGCGATGGTAGTCGTGCGGTGATTTGGGTTATCAACGTAAGCTGTAGCGAAGTCTAGATTTTCTCCTGGTTCATACATCTGTAGTCCGTTGGCGCCACCAAAGGCAAAGGTGCGCGCAATGCCCAGAGCACCAATAGCATCAAGATTGTCGGCATCTTGGACAATTTGAAGTTCAATTGATTTTGGCTGCGGATTATCCCAATCATAGACATCGTGATAGCGAATCACCTCAATAATAGCGGGGAGGTGGGTATCTAAGACCCCGACACTACTCAGTGCTGCGCTGATAATTTCAAGTGCTTCCTCACCAAAGTGAGACTTGCCGGTCTGTTTCTCCCAGGGCCGACAAAGATCATGAGCGAGCGCGGCTACACCTATGATATAGCGGTCGCCAGCAGTTTCTTGTGCTTGGATATAGAGGGCGTTTTTGAATACGCGCTCGGCATGAAAATAATCATGGCCACAGGCTTCTGCTTCGAGAAAAGCCCGCACTTTATCTGCTACCGGTTGAAATATTGGCTCCATGTTTTTGATTCTATCATTAAAATAATGACTCGTGCTATGCTTCTTGTATGACGCTGACTGAAGAAATTAGACACATACTAGCGGGGCATACTGACACACACATCGTAGAGGCGTACAAAGACCGTCTGCAAGCTGGTGCCCTCACTCGGGAGGAGAATCAGCATTCACATTTTTGTGGTTACTTTGTGCCATTTAATAAAACCGAAGGGAAAGTGCTCATTGGTAGTCACAAAAAGTCTGGCTTGTGGCTTATGCCTGGTGGCCATATCGAACCAAATGAACCATTACTGAATACCCTTAACCGTGAGATTGAAGAGGAACTGGGGGTGAAGAATTTTTATAAGGAGATGCCCCAGGCTTTTTTACTCACTATTACGCATATTGTCAGTGATGTACGGCCATGCAAGGAGCATTTTGATATGTGGTTTTTGATGGAGACGGACGGGAAGGATATGGTGATTGATTATACGGAGTACCATGAAGTGCGGTGGGCGACGTTAGCGGAGGCCAAGGAGCTGACGAAGGATCCGGCGAATCTTGAGGCGTTGCAGGTGTTGAGGGAGATGTAGTTGCTGAGATATACTAAGAAATATGACAACCATGCGACCAATCTCGGCACAACCTTTACCAGCCAACGCTACCTGTGTATTTGAAGGTAAATTGTTTAGTGTGTATCAGTGGGAACAAACGCTTTATGATGGTTCCACTGCTACGTTTGAAAAGGTGAAGCGACCTGATACCGTACTGGTGTTTGCCACAACTAGCGATAGAAAGATATTGCTTCTCACTCAAGAGCAGCCAGGTTATAACGAACCTTTTGTTGGCGTAGCAGGCGGGCGAGTAGAAGACGGTGAAGATCCAGAGACGGCAGCTTTACGAGAGCTCCTCGAAGAAACTGGCTACACTAGTGATGATATGGTCCTCTGGAAGGCAGAGCAGCCACTCGCAAAAATTGAATGGGCGATGTACACATTTATTGCTCGAAATTGTCGCAGTATCAGTAGCACGATGTTGGATGCTGGTGAAAAAATGATACTTAAACCAGTTACACTAGACGAACTGATTGAACTTGGTACTTCTGATGGCTTTTATGAACGAAATGTTATTCCTGATTTGTACAAGGCTAAAATTAATTCGAGTTATCGAAAAAAGTTAGAGGGGTTGTTTTTTGGAGGGTAGGGAACTTGAAGGACTCGGTCACTCTCGTGGCTATATTAGTTCACTTCGTTCCTAATCTAGCTCACTCCATCGACCCCCACTCGCGTCGCCCAATCCTCACTACGTTCCGGTTGGGTCCCCGACGCTTCGGTTCGAGTCCCTCCGGGTGCAACAAACGGCAACGGCCCAAATGCTTGCGCATTTGGGCCGGCCGATTGGTGCACCC
>CALMKR010000065.1 GCA_937867625.1 uncultured bacterium
GCTTCTTTCGGTACCAGTGGGTGAGGGGATTGTTGGACGGGTGGTGGATGCGCTTGGTGCTCCAATTGATGGTAAGGGTGCTGTCAAAACTGATCGTGATATGCCGATCGAACGCGTCGCGTACGGGGTAATGGATCGTTCGAGTGTGAACGAACCGATCCATACCGGTATCAAGGCAATTGACTCAATGATTCCAATTGGACGTGGACAACGCGAACTCATCATTGGTGACCGTGGGACAGGAAAGACCACCATCGCTATCGACACCATCATCAACCAGAAGTACGAACCAAAAGAAAAGCGTCCAATCTGTATCTATGTAGCCATTGGTCAGAAGCGTTCAAAGACCGCGACCATCATGGCCGAGCTCGAAAAGGCTGGTGCGATGGAGTACACCACTATTGTGGCGACTTCAGCTTCAGAAGCTTCACCAATGCTCTTCCTTGCACCGTTTACTGGTGCCGCTATTGGCGAGTACTTTATGGAGCAGGGACGTGATGTGCTTGTGGTATTTGATGACCTCTCGAAGCACGCGGTGGCGTACCGTCAGATGTCTCTCCTCCTTCGTCGCCCACCAGGACGTGAAGCGTATCCAGGTGATATCTTCTACCTCCACTCACGACTTCTCGAACGTTCAGCGAAGCTCTCAAAGGAACTTGGTGGTGGATCTATCACCGCGCTTCCTATCATCGAAACCCAAGAAGGAGACGTATCAGCGTATATTCCAACAAACGTGATTTCGATTACTGACGGACAGATCTTCCTCGAAGGGGATCTCTTCAACAAAGGTATTCGTCCAGCGCTTAACGTTGGTATCTCTGTATCACGTGTAGGTTCGTCAGCTCAGACCAAGGCGATGAAGGCGGTGGCTGGTAAGATTCGTCTTGAACTCGCACAGTTCCGCGAACTCGAGGCCTTTATGCAGTTTGCCTCTGACCTCGATGAGGACACCAAGAAGCGTATCGATAGTGGTCGCAAGTACGTCGAGCTCCTCAAGCAGACCCAGAGTAACCCAATGCCATTCTACAAGCAGGTGGTATCTATCTATGGTGCCAACACCGGACTCCTTGATGGTGCAGAAGCCAATAAAGTACAGACTATCGAACGTGAGTTCCATGATTTCATCGAACGAGACCGTAAGGATATTCTTGAAACCATCGAAAGTGAACGCGCTCTCAGTGATGAGACAAAGGCGAAGCTCGATACAGCAATCGTCGATTTCAAGGGTGCTAATGCTGCGCTTTACACTGCGTAAATAAAGTATGGAAAACATCATTATTGATAAACCAGCTTGGATCTGTATCAAAGACAAAAAAGTCCTGATGGCTCGTTCACATGGTCAAGATGTTTTCTATACTCCAGGAGGTGGAAGAGAAGAGGGCGAAACTAGTGAACAGGCATTAATCCGTGAGGTGAAAGAAGAGTTGTTGGTAGATATCGTTCCTGAGACTATCAAGCACTACGGAACTTTTACTGCGCCAGCACATGGACGACCAGAAGGCACTATCGTGCAAATGACTTGTTATACTGCAGATTACATTGGTGAGCTACAAGTCGATGATGTAGAGATTGCTGAGTATGCCTGGTTTGGTAGTGCTGATATGGACAAGTTGTCTGCGGTTGGACTCATTGTCTTCAAAGATCTTCGGGAAAAGAATCTAATTGAATAAAGTACTATGGCACTCAAACAAATTAAAAACAAAATAATCTCAACCAAAAAGACCGGCAAGGTGACCAAGGCCATGGAGTCTGTCTCGGCGGTAAAGATGCGCAAGAGTCAGGAACGGGCTTTTGCGAGTCGTCCGTATGTGCACGCTGCCATGCGTATTCTTGCTCGTGTCTCGGGTAGTGATGAGGCGATGCAACACCCGCTCGCACAGAAGCGTGTGGCCGCAAAGCGTCTGGTCGTCATGGTGACGAGTGACAAGGGTCTCGCGGGTAGTGTGAACAGTGCGGTCCTCAAGCAAGCTGATATCCTTCGGCGCAGTGGCGTCGACTTTGACGTGATTGCCATCGGTCGCAAGGCGGTCGAGTACGCCGAGCGTGAGGGCATCACGATTGTTGCCAAGTACATGAACGTCGCGGACGATGTCACGATTGCTGACGTATATGCTATGGCAGCCGTCGCCATGGATGCGTTTAAGAATAGTGACACCTACGGTGAGGTAAATGTCATCTACCAAAACTTCATCTCAACCTTCGAACAAGCACCAACCCTCCGCCAGGTATTGCCACTTGATCCGGCCGAGATTCACTACATCATGCAGGGTATCAAGCCAAAGCATGGCAAGTTCAGTGAGGATATTGTAGCGGGGGACAGTGTGGTCAATTACACGATTGAACCAAATGCAACTGCGGTCCTCGATGCCCTTATCCCACAGCTCGTACAGATTCTTCTCTACCACGCCCTCCTTGAAAGTAAGGCGTCTGAGCACTCGGCTCGTATGGTGGCGATGAAGAATGCGACCGATAAGAGTAAGGAAGTAATTAAGGCGCTCACCATTAAGTTCAACAAAGCCCGCCAGGCCAAGATTACAGCGGAAATTTCTGAAATTACAGCTGGTGTAGCCGCGATGGAATAAAATATGAAATCAGTTATCTTTTCAGGAAGTAATAAACGATGTCCGGATCAAATGAAAATCTGGGAGACTTTCTTAAAAGAAAATGGTGTGAATGTTTTTATCCCAGAAAATTTTTCACATGATCAAAGGTGGCAAGGTTCTACTGAAGAGGTACGAAACTTTGCCTACGAATTGACCGTTGATCACTTTGAAAAGATGAAAGAATACGACATAGTTCTCATCTTTAATTGTGATGGATATATTGGGCTTTCTACTACCATGGAACTAGGTTGTGCGTACGGGTTAGGTAAGGAAATTTATTCTGTACAACCTGATGATGTCGAGATCTGCCGCGACGTGTTGTTTAAAGGAAATTTCAAAACCAAAGAAGAGCTGTTGGATTTCCTTCGTAGTACTTAGTCATCAGTTTCTTTCGGAAATTGATGACTCAGTAGTACTGAGTTTCAAACATTCAACCCGTTAGAAGTTTTACTTCGACCGGAAATTATAAGAAAAAATTATTAATCATTCTTACTACATATGACTACACAAACTTCTAACGGGTCAGTGGGCACAATTACCCAAATTATCGGTCCAATCGTCGACGTTCACTTTAAGGACGGCGTACCGTCACTCCTTAATGCGCTTACGGTAGCGAAGGAAGGTGGCGAGACGATTACCCTTGAGGTCGCGCAGCATGTTGGTCTTGACCGCGTGCGTGCGATTGCGATGCAGGACACCCAGGGTCTGACCCGTGGCATGGAGGTACAAGACACCGGCGCTGCTATCTCAGTACCAACTGGTGAACCATCACTTGGTCGTCTCTTCAACGTGCTTGGACAGACACTTGATGGTAAAGGTGAGGTAAAGGGTGGCAAGCTTCGCGCGATTCACCAAGACGCGCCTGCGTTTGTGGAGCAGTCGACGAAGACTGAAGTGTTTGAAACAGGTATCAAGTCGGTAGACCTTTTGGCTCCCTTCATCAAGGGAGGTAAGGTCGGACTCTTCGGTGGAGCTGGTGTAGGGAAGACGGTGCTCATCCAGGAGCTCATCCACAACGTAGCCTCAGAACACGGTGGGTACTCAGTATTTGCCGGAGTAGGAGAGCGCGTACGTGAAGGAAACGACCTCTACCACGAAATGAAGGACTCAGGCGTACTTGATAAGACCGCGCTCGTATTCGGTCAGATGAACGAGGTACCAGGTGCCCGTGCTCGCGTGGGACTCACTGGCCTCACGATGGCCGAGGCGCTTCGCGATCAGGGTGGTAAGGACGTACTCTTCTTTATGGACAACGTCTTCCGCTTCACGCAGGCTGGTCAGGAAGTGTCATCTCTCCTTGGTCGTGTGTCTTCTGCGGTAGGTTACCAGCCAACCCTCGCTGAGGAGATGGGTAAGATGCAGGAACGTATTACTTCAACCAAGAACGGTTCGATTACTTCTATCCAGGCGGTGTACGTGCCAGCGGACGACATGACTGACCCGGCGCCAGCGACAACCTTCTCACACCTCGACTCGACTGTGGTGCTCTCTCGTCAGCTCGCCTCACTTGGTATCTACCCAGCGATTGACCCACTTGAAAGTAACTCGTCAGCCCTCAACCCAGCGATTGTGGGTGACGAGCACTACCGGGTAGCTCAGGGCGTGAAGATGGTCCTCCAGCGCTACAAGGACCTCCAGGACATCATCGCGATTCTTGGTATCGAAGAACTCTCAGAAGAAGACAAGCAGACCGTATACCGCGCTCGCAAAATCCAGCGCTTTATGTCGCAGCCGTTCTCAGTAGCGGAAGTCTTTACTGGCGCACCAGGCAAGTACGTATCACTCGCTGATACCGTCCGTGGCTTTGGTGAGATTCTTGATGGTAAACACGACGATAAAAACGAAGGAGCCTTCTACATGAAAGGTTCAATTGATGAAGTTGCATAACCTATGGCTAAGTTTCTCAAACTAACAATCGCACGCGTCGACGGTCCAGTCTTTGACGGGGAAGTAGTTTCGGTAACGCTACCGGGGACAGAAGGGGAGATGACCATCATGGCCGATCACGAACCCCTTGTCTCAGCCCTCAAAGCAGGTACAGTGACCGTCCGTCCAGCTACTGGCGACAATACCTCGTATTCGCTCCAGAATGGTACCGTCGAAGTCCGTGACAATCACGCCACAATCCTCATCTAGAGCAAAGTTAAAGAACAAAACCAAAACCCCCTTCGAGTCTACTCGAAGGGGGTTTTGTTACCGATACTTCATTTAAATGAAGTATCGGTTTGATCAATAACCAAAATTTATCATCGATAGTGTACGTCACATACCCCAATCGATTGGGGTATGTGACGTTTTGAGTTATATGATAGTTATATAAGAATATGAAATCATGGATTATTGCTATTGGTACCTTTGGTGCATTTATTATTATAGGTACCCTTGTTTCTGTTTTTACGGCACCTACAGAGTATCACTATGCTGAGGCGGACTCGTATCTAGCTGGAGCAACTCCGTCACAATTTGAACATTGGGAAATGTACTAGTAAGTACGAGGTCTCGCCTCGAACTTCCAAACAAGCAAGATTCATCGATAATAAGATGTAGCAAAAAGTACGAGGCGAGACCTCGTACTTTTGTGAGTGTGATTACTTCTGACAGCCGGGACAAAAGTGCGTGCCGCGGCCGGCACAGCGGATTTTTTTGATGGTCGTACCGCAGCGAGGGCATGGAGTGCCTTGTTTACCAAAGACCTGGAGGTAGTCAGTGTAGTTACCATTGTCGCCACCGGTATCAACAAAGTGCTGGAAGGTGGTACCACCAACCTTGATTGATTTATTCATGATGTCGCCTGCGGCTTTGGCAAGGAGTATGGCTTCGGCACGGGTCACTTTATCCGCTCGTCTTGTAGGGCAGACCTTGGCGGTAAAGAGTGCCTCGTCGACATAGATATTACCGAGGCCTGCAACAAACGATTGATCAAGGAGTGCGGCTTTGATGGGAGTCTTCCGACACTTGAGACCTTTAATGAAATAGTCGATATCAAAATCGTCACGGATAGGCTCGGGACCAAACTTGCTTCGAGCAGCTTCAACTTCAGCAGTATCAGCTATCTTCACGTAGCCGAATAGCCGCATGTCATTAAAGAATAACTGCATACCATTATCGAGAGTGAAAGAAATACGAGTATGACGATTAGGGAGATGGGTGTCAGTGGGTGAGAGTGAGTGTCCGCCACCACCAACATTGCCTGCGGGATCAAGAAAGAGGAACTGCCCGGTCATCTTGAGGTGTGCCAAGAGGAAAAAGTCGGGAGTGTCAGCAAAGCTAAAAATCATGAGTTTCCCAATGCGGTCGATATGATCGATGACTTTGCCGGTTACGAGTGCCGAAAACTCGGCGTTATGATCAACTGATTTGGGATGATGGACAGTCACCGCAGTTACCGTCCGACCTTTGAGACGGTGGAGGAGCTGGAGACGCACGGTCTCGACTTCGGGGAGTTCTGGCATGGGAGTAGCGTAACAGAAACGGGCTAAAAGAAAAGAGCCGCGCCCTTGAGCGCTGCTCTTTCTCTACGTATCGATTAGAGGTTGATACTGTCACTACCTGACTTCTCGAGTCCTTCTTCCTTTGGAGTGGTCATCTTGCAAGAGTCCTTGGCGGTTTTCTTGAAAGCGTCCCAAGCTTCCTTACGGTCGGCCTTTAATTCGGTGTTGGCTGCGGCACGATCCTTCTTCCAATCAGCCCACGCCTTCTTTACTGCTTCGCGGTTACCATCGGCACTAGCGCCCCAGGCAGCGGCGAGAGCAGCTGCTCGCTTATCAAGCGCAGTGGTGATACTACTTGTGAAAGTGGTCCAGGCAGTCTTGATGACTGATTCGCGAGTCGCTACAGCCGCAGCCATACAGGTGCGGTCTACAGTTGTAGAAGCCTTACCACTACGGTCTTTGGTACTTGAAGCAGTGCTCGAAGCGTTAGGACCACGTCGTTCACTCTTGAGTTGTTCAAACTTACTCATGAGTGTCTGATATTGAGTTTGAAGGTCAGTAACAGTTGGAGTCGCAGCAAAAGACATAGCTGGCACCAAAAGTGCGAGCATGAGTGTCCCAATCACAGCGGTCTTTAATGAAACGGTTGTTGTCATATGAATGATTATTGAATAACAGTAACGCGACTAGTATACCAAAAATACCACCCTTGCGATGGTATTTTTTGCTGCTGCTGTTAGTTTCGATGAGGGAATTTTGGACCGGTGCCGGTGTGATTAATTGCCCGTCGGTAGACTCTGGCACGCGACCCCGTTGCCGTCGCGATCTAGTCCATGACGATCACGATTCTCGGCTGAGGTACAGGTGTCATAGACTTCCTGAGCTTCAGACTGAGTTTTGAAGTTGCTGCAGTTATAGACGTTTTCTTCACAAGTAGCTCCATAGAGTGCTTTGCCGTTTTCGTCACGTTGAATCATTGATTCTTGGAGTGATCCGGTCTCCAAGAGCTTGCCGAGATCAACGTCGGTGTTAGTAGCCTCTAGTCCAAGGGCAATAAGGAGGACTGCGCCAATCCCGAGCATCCACATCCGGGTCTTCTCGAAGAAGAAGGCGATAACACCAACGAGAATAAGGAGACCAATAATGATAATGAGGCGAGACTTTTTACTTTGCCGCCAATCAGCAACGTCTTTCATATATATTGATTAACTTTCAATATAGCTAGTATACGCTCTTTTTGGTTGGTAGGTCTAGTATACAAGGAAATCGGCGCGACCAGAGGTCGTGCCGATAGGTATTTTGATTAGAGCCATTGTGCAATGGCACCAAGTTTGAGCGAGAGCTCACGTGCCAGCCGCTGGTTACCCGATGCCTTGATGATGGCGGCGAGTACCAACGATAGGCCGTCTTCGAGTTCACTTAAGGCAGCGATTTTCCGCGTTTCGCTGGGACAGCGACCGAGTCGAATTTCGAGCGCTGGCGGTAGCTTCCATGTGAAGGTGCCGACATCTCCTGAAGTGACTGCGAGTACCGGCTTGAGGAAAGGTGCGGCCATATCAACTTCGGTCGAAGTCGGCACCCGGTGGGGAAGGCGACCCACCGAGCGTAGTCTCGGTGCGAGGTCGTCCGGCTGCCACCACGGGGTGTGACAGTTGAGGTGGGTTGACACGTTCCGGACCGGATCTACTCCTTTGTTCGGACCGTCACGTACAACGTCACGCTGATAGATGGTGCCGGAGGGAATAGTGCCACCGCAGAGGGTGCAGGTGTGACGCTTGCGTGCTCGCATGGTGCGACCACTCCACGACGGGATGAGATAGGTACGAGTCTTCATGATGAGCCTCCTTTTGAATCGGCAAAGAACAGTTCTGGCACTATTGTGCGGGTGTAGAGCAAAATAGTAAAAGTGTCGACGAATTTCGACAAATATGCTACAATCAGGTTATGAAAACCGACACCATTAGTGCTGCATTACGCCGCCTTGAGATGAGTGATGGCGAGCAATTAATCTATCTATCGCTGCTTCGTGACGGTCGAGCGACCGCGCGCCTCTTGGCCGACCGCACTGGACTGACACGACCGTCAGTGTACGACCAGCTGAAGAAGCTCATTGCCCTTAACCTCGTCGTTGAGCTTGATGTTGAAGGCAAAGCCTACTTCGCTGCCGGTGATATCAAACATCTTGATGCACTCCTTGGTGACCGGATTGACCGCCTTGAACAGAGTCGGCAGTTTCTCCTTGAAGCATTGCCAGACATCGAAGCCGGACTTGATACGGTGACCCCGAAGATTCGCTTCTTTGAAGGTGAAGATGGGATGAAGCAACTTATGAAAGACCTCATGTGGCATGATGGCGCAATGGTCGAAACAACCTGGAATGATACCGAGATCAAAAAGATTTTTGATAGTGCCTTCCTCCGCTGGTGGAACGAACGTCGTGTTACCCGTAAGATAAAAATCACCTGGCTCTGCCCCAAAGGTACCAAAAAGACCGACGTACCAGACTTCTACAACTCAGCGCTTGATACTATCGTCCCTGTGGCTCACTCCAAAGCACCGCTCATGACCCGATTAGTGTATGCGAACAAGGTGGCATGTATCAGCTCCCAAAAAGAAGCCTTTGGGTTTATTGTCGAAAGTAAGGAATTTGCCACCCTAGAACGCAATTAAAAAATAGCAAAGGGCGGATGCGTAACCCGCACTCCGCCCGATTCATAACCTCAGTTTAGTGTCTGGCGGGGAAGTTGCTGCAGATTGGACACCTGTCGCGGCTTGCGTTGTAAACTTCACGGCACCCACCACATTTGCGCCAATTTGATGGGCCGAACTGTATGCACATTAGGCATATAAC
>CALMKR010000066.1 GCA_937867625.1 uncultured bacterium
GGTTTGAAGAAGACGATGCCGTGTATTCTGATGAGTTACCAGTGATGCCGAACTCAGTGAGAATAAAACGAGATGAACCAAAGGTTTTTAACATCAAACCGAGCTTCCCCATATCACCAAAGATAAATCCCTTGCCGTTTGACCCTGTCTGGGCATACACATTGCCACCGAGTACATCAATATCACCGAGGCCAGCTGAAACCCATAAATCAAAGTTAGTCTGTCCTAGGTCGTAAGCAGAGTAGATAACTTTATTTGCCAATGGATATACCGCTTTCACTTCGGTCGCTAATGCTTTTAGATCAGAGATGAGTTGAGCTTGAGTGTAGGTAGTATTATTGATAATACCCTCAATTTCGTTACCAATTTGGTAGTAATCAAGTGCAAAACCAATAGACTGATTGTAGGCGGCATCAGCCAGTACATTTGCTCGATAGGTAGCCCATGCTGTAGCATCAAAAGTACCAGAAACACCAGTAGCTCGAGCAATACCATACGCTACAGTAAAGCCCTGATTTTTGAAGTAGGCTGCACATTGTCGCCACCACTCAATACTACCCTCAACATCACCTTGTGAACCAGCGGTATAGGCACTGTTAGGAAAACTCGAAAGGCTAGGACGTATGATATTGAGACCAATACTCTTGAAATAAGCAGCATCGGCCGGCCAATTTTCTTGGCTTGATTTATAGTTGACACCGAGTCCTGACCAAACCATATAGTTATTTAGCTGAACCCGTCACGACAGTTGCGGCAGCGGTTACAATTGTAAGACCTGTACTAAAACGTAGGTTTTCAATAAGAACTTGGTTTGCGACTGGGGTGACAGTAGGACAAAGAACCGTTCCCGAGGCGGCTGTGTTGTCGTAGATTGTGACGTTGCCAAGCGTACCACCAAGTACACGGACAACATTTACTATTCCTGCCCCTGTTTTTACGACAGTTGTAGCGGCGGTGTTAATTGCAATAGGAATGTCTCCTACTACCGCAACTTCCTGAACATCATCATTATAGTTAGCACCAGGTAGGGAAGCACCCATTGTTACCTTTGTATTTCCTTGTGCGTCTGTCTCTTGATATATTTCAGGCTGACCACTTACCC
>CALMKR010000067.1 GCA_937867625.1 uncultured bacterium
GAATTGCTCGAACCAAGAGAAGAAGAGTGATTTGTCGTTGCATCAAACAATCGTATCACAAACCCTCACTTCCCGACTATTTTTGTGCTAGGATAGCCCCTACAAGCCCCCGTAGCACAACGGATAGTGCAGTCCCGTCCTAAGGGAACGATCTGGGTTCGATTCCTGGCGAGGGCACCGATAAAAAGAACCGGCAAATCGCTGGTTTTTTATTTGTGCCCGAGCTAGTGGTAGGATTTTGAATAAAATCCGTTACCAGAATCGAAAAGGTTGCCAGGTTTTGTGAGCTTATGCGAGATAAAAGCTGACAACCTGTACTGAACATGTAATGTTCGATTCCTGGCGAGGGCACAAACAAAACGGCATCGGTTAAAGAATGCTCGTTTTTGTTTGTGCACTTGCAGAAACTGTGCCTGCGCACAGTTTCGTCAGGAATCGAAAGTCGGAGCGTTGTGAGCTTGCGAACGAGCGAGACAGGGTCGTGAGAGACATATTTTCAAAGAACGGAGTGACTATGAAAAATAGTCGACTCCTGACCGAACTTCCTGGCGAGGGCACAA
Source organism: uncultured bacterium (assembly GCA_937867625.1). Classification (GTDB taxonomy): domain Bacteria; phylum Patescibacteriota; class Minisyncoccia; order Phycocordibacterales; family UBA918; genus OLB19. Next base: position 561 of record CALMKR010000067.1, read on the forward strand.
ACAATAATTTCGCCCTCTATACAAGACACTTAACCATTGTTAAGCAGTACTCTATGGTTGCGTCATGCTCACCGGTGTAGTATTATGTATACATATGAATCACAATCTTGCAGAGGCTACTGTGAACACTCGGTCAGTAATTTCGGTACATACGAAACCAGAGACCAGCCAGCGCTTGGATAAGCTCGCTTCCCTCACCCGTCGCTCGAAGTCGTTCCTGGCGAACGAAGCAATTGAGCGCTACCTGGTGGAAGAAGAAGCCTTTGTTGCCTCGGTACACGAAGGTATCAAGGATGCGGATGCTGGTCGACTCATGTCTACCACGGAAGCACGAGCATACCTACAGAAAGTTACTGCTAAGTAGACATGAAAGTTCACTGGACCAATGAGTTTCTCGAACAGATTGAAGCTATCGTCGAATACATTTCAAAAGATAATGTCTCAGCTGCTCTCGCTCTTTGCGATAGCATCTTTGAACAAGTGGAGAAGATTCTGCCAAACAATCCTAAAGCTGGACGACCAGGCCGAGTTGACGGTACCCGTGAACTAGTGGTCCACGCTTCATACCTTGTAGCCTACCGAATTAGTGATGAGGCGATTGAAGTGCTCACAGTGATGCACGCCGCCCGACTTTGGCCAGTGCAGTTCTAGTTATACATTTAGGTTCGGTAAGTGACTCGCTTTGGGGCACAATACAATGCAGTGCTAGGAGGTTTAAAAACCAGCGAGAACAAAATAACCAACTACTCAAGTTGAATAGTTGGTTATTTTGTGTGTAGATTACCTCACAAAAGTCATAAAGTACTCGTCATATACGTATTTAATGTCGTAATTGCTTTCTTTTTCTTCCATCTTAAGGATATTTAGTCCTACGAACCGGTCTATAACTCCCTGAGCTCCAGCTCTAGTAAAACCAGTCGCTTTCATTATGCTTTTTGTTGTGACAATTGGATTTTCGAACAGATAGTTAAGAACTTTGACTCCACTGTCAGACTCACGTTTAGAGAGCCCTTGAATTTTGCCCATGTCCTTATCTCTGATTTTTCTAATCTCACTTGATGTTTCAATAGCAGCTTGTGCAGTTTCAATAACTCCGTCCAAGAAGAAATCAACCCAACCGAAAACATCTCCGTCTTCATGATAGGCACTGAGTTTAGTATAGTATGTCTTTTGATGTTTTTTGAAGTAAGAAGATAAGAACAAGACGGGTTTCTCCAAGACTCCTTTCTTCATTAGAAGAAACATAATAAGAAGTCTACCTACTCGGCCATTTCCATCTAGAAATGGGTGGATAGTTTCAAACTGAGCATGAGCATACGCAATTGCTATCAATGGTAATGTCGATTCGTCATCGTGAATAAATTTTTCTAAATCATTCAAACTTGTGCGCATTTCTGTATGTGGGACAGGTATGAATCTAGCATTATTCAGATTTGTTCCACCAATCCAATTTTGACTCTTCCTAAATTCTCCCGGATCTGCAAAGTGCGTGGCTCTAGCGCCGTCCATGAGTTTTTGATGAATCTCACGAATAAAACGGAGTGATATTGGGAATTCCTGCAGTCGCTTGATGCCATATTCAAGGGCTTTTATATAGAAAATAATATCTGATGCGTCAGTTTGATTATTTTCTATATTTGCCGAAAGCTCTAGTGCGTCTGCCATTGTTGCTTGAGTTCCTTCGATTTGCGCTGACGATGTGGCATCTTTATACGAAAACATCCTTAGAAAAAAATTAATATCTGGGAGTGTCAGTGTAATACCATCTAGTTTACCAATCAGTCTTTCTGCCTCTACCGCTTTTAACAGAACTTTTTGAGGTACAACAAACAACTCTCGAGGAGGAAAAGAGACAGGGATGGAGGCCGTATAGCCAGTTGGTTGTTTAACTTTTCTGCACACATCGACAATTTTCATGTTAGTTGGCATTACATTTATAATAGATACTATCTTATAAGTTAGTATCTATTATGTCAAGCGATAGATACTAACTCGCAGCACATAATTCAATCAAGCTAGGTGGAAAATGGCGATAGCGTAACAACCACCACAGACCTTAACAAACTACGTTTGTTATTTTCTTACACAAGTCATCATTATTCATAATGATAGAGAGCCAGGCGGTGTATTGTTCGGGATGACTATTAAGTTCACTTTTAAGAACTTCCAGTGTCACCCAGCGATAGTCTGACACTTCTTCAGGATTGGGAGTAGGCACCTCGTTTGATTGCCCCACGAATAAGTAGTCGAACTCGTGCTCAGTTAAATTATTATCCAAGGCGGCTTTGTAGACAAAACTGCCAACAAACTCGAGCGGACATACGAAGCCCATCTCCTCTTGGAGGCGTCGGACGGCTGCATCTGCCACCACTTCCCCTGCCCGAGCATGACTACAGCAAGTATTGGACCACAAACCACCCGAATGATACTTCGTAACTTGTCGCTTCTGCAACAAAAGTTCACCAACTTCGTTAAATACAAAAATTGAAAAAGCTTCGTGTAATACACCACGTTCGTGAGCAGTTAGTTTTTCAATAACTCCCAATCTATTCCCCTGCTCATCAACTTCATTGATGTATTCACTACTCATACGGCCATTATACATACGCTAACCTAGACTAACAAAACAACAAAACCTTTCTACTGGTAGAAAGGTTTTGTTGTTTTGTACCCTGCCAACTTATACGCCAAGCAGTTCCTTCACTTTGGCTTCATCAAAGCCGACAATCACGTCGTCTTCGATACGAATGACGGGCACACCCATCTGACCAGTCATATCAACCATCTCCTTACGCTTCTCAAGATCACTCGCCACGTCGTGTTCAGTAAAGGCGATGTTATTCTCGGCAAAAAAATCCTTGGCCATGTGGCAGTAGTGGCAAACCGGAGTACTATAAATGGTGACAGTTTTACTCATATACAATTTTTTATGTTTATGCCAAATAGTATACCCTACCGCCAAAAAATATACCAGGGAGGGGTATCCGCAATTGGTTGCAGTGGTGTCACTTCACTGTCTTTCTTTTCCTCATCAACAATAATGACTACCTGCTCGCCGGGTTGTGCGACGTCGAAATTGCGGCGCATTTCGGCCTCCATTCCCCGCTCGCTGCCGAGGTACTCTACTTTGTCTTTGATATGCTCCCGGCGTACCTCGAGTTCGACGACATGCGCTTCGGCCTCCAGGCGCCGCGCTGCCATATCGCGTTCGATAGAGTAACGGTCAAACACTACCCACAACAAGAAGAGACAGACGAAGCCCAAAATACCTACCACCCACCAGGATTTGAGGGCACCACGCCAACTACGCTTTTCGTAAAACTGCAACATGTGGTACTATTCTAACACTAATTTGTTAGTTACCTATGAGTTTTCTCTACCACAAAAACACCAAAAAAATTATCAAATGGGTCTGGATTGTGATTGCTATCCTCATTATGGCCAGTATGGTTGCCAGCCTCTTTGCCGGGTACATGTAACAAAAAGACCGCCACTCTGGCGGTCTTTTTGTTACAAATTTTGTATATGTCCATTTGTTAAAGCGATTCAGATTAGCCCAGATGCGCGAAGCTGGAGAAAAATGGAAGGAGGCGTACTTTTGTACGATGACTGACATTTTGTGAACAGCGACAAAGCAGATGGGCTGATATCAATCACTCTTCACCATTTTCATGAAAACGTCTTGCGGAATATTAACCCGGTTCTTCCCCAACTCCAACGCCTTCTTCTTCCCTTTCTTCTGCTTATCGAGCAGTTTCATCTTGCGCGTAATGTCTCCACCATAGAGGTAGCCGGTTACATCCTTACGAAAGGCAGAAAGTGAGCGTGAGGCAATAATCTTCCCACGCACTTTGGCTTGAAGCTTCGTCACAAACTGCTGACGCGGCATGTTGTCGTACAGCTTGTCTACTACCGCTCGCGCATCAAACTCCGCTCGACGGTCACCCACCACTCGTGAAAAAGCCGTAATGAGTTCTTCGGCTACCAGTACATCAAGGCGAACTACAGTGGCTGGACGCATCTCCGCGATTTCGTACGAGAGCGACGCATAGCCACTACTGGCGTTTTTAAGCTTATCAAAAAAGTTACGCATCAGTTCACGAAGTGGCATTTCAATCGTAAGGAGGTTACGTCCATCCTTGAGGACTTCGGTATCAATAATGCCACCCTCGTGGTCAAAGAGAAGCGTCATGATGTTACCAAGATGATCTACCGGCGTGATGATTTGGCCTAAGAGCCACGGTTCACGCACCGAAACCTTTTCACCATGATCGGGAAACCGTGAGGCGGCGTAGATAGACTCCATATGCCCATCATCAAACGTTACCTCGTAGGCAATGGATGGTGCAGTGATAATAATCTCAATATCAAATTCACGACGCAAGCGCTCGGTCACAATCTCAAGATGGAGCATCCCTAGGAAACCACAGCGGAACCCACGCCCAAGAACACCAGAAGACTCCTCTTCGTACGAAAGTGAGGAGTCTGAGAGCTTGAGGCGATCAAGAGCCTGACGGAGCATCGTGAAGTCATCCTGACTATCAGGAAAGATTGACGCCCAGACTACCGGTCGCGCTGGTGAGTATCCTGGGAGTGGTGGGGCTGGTTTCTTTTCGAGCGTCAGCGTATCACCCACCGTCGCCACTCCTGGTTCTTTGATACCCGTGACAATGTAGCCGATTTCTCCCTCTGAGATCTTCTCACAAGGGACTTCGCTCGGGGTTACCATACCAACTTCAAGTGCAGTGAAGCTTTTGCCGCCGGCAACAAAACAGAGTTGATCGCCTTTCTTAACTTCACCATCAAACACACGCATAAAGACAATCACCCCACGATGATTCGAGTAGGTAAAATCGAAGATGAGCCCGCGGTAGGCATCAAGTGTGCTCGGCTTTGGGGCCGGAATACGATCGCAAATGGCAGCCAGGAGTTCAGGTACGCCAGCGCCAGTCTTACCAGACACGAGTAAAATATCAGAGCGTTGACACCCAAGCAGTTCCATCACTGATTCGGCGATTTCATCGGGACGCGAGTGTCCCATGTCGGTCTTGGTGAGCACCGGAATGATTGTAAGTCCTTGTTCACGAGCCATCGAGAGGGTGGTCAGCGTCTGGGCTTGGATACCCTGAGTACTATCGATAAGAAGAAGGACTCCTTCAACGGCCTTTAGCGCACGAGATACTTCATACGAGAAGTCGATGTGGCCAGGGGTGTCGATAAGGTTGAGCTGATGTTCTACCCCACCATGTATGTACTTCATACGGACCGGCTGCATCTTGATGGTGATGCCACGCTCCCGCTCCAGCTCCATCGAGTCGAGGACCTGCTCTTTCATTTTGCGTGCTTCGACGGTTCGAGTAGTCTCGAGCATACGGTCAGCCAGGGTCGACTTACCGTGGTCGATATGGGCAATAATACTGAAATTTCTAATATGAGACGTCATATAACAGCCCTACAGTACCGCAAAATCGCAATAAATACCAGCTGGACAAACTTTCCTCGAACTCTGTGAGCGTGGTCAAAAGTGTCTTAGACGAGGCGCGAAGGTGCAAAATAAAAACAATCGTAGGTCACTTTGTTACTAAAACTTTTCAAATTACTTCAGATGCGCGACGTCAAGGACTGAGAATTGGAGGCGTATTTTTATACGATGACAATTCAATGGACGCAGACAACAAAGCAGCTGAACAATTTGGGAAGTTTTAGAGGATGTCGGGTTGTGGAGCGACAACGTCAGCCTTCCAAATCCTCGTCTTAAACGACTTCGTGATTTCAATGAGTTCAGGAGACCTGAGGATATAGTACGTGGCTATGACACCCAAGACCCCAAATAGTCCACCGGTCGCTCCTTGAATAAAGATACCGATGAACTTCTCTTGGTTGACACCTTCAACCACAAACGCAAGCGCGAGGTACGCCACCATACTCCCCATCACACCAGCCAAGAGTGCCCGCATAAACGAAATGAAGAGTTCTTGCAGCGGCAAAGAAAAACGCCATGCAAAAAGCCAGAGCATGCAGATGAGCTCAAGCAAAATACCAATCAAGAACCCAAGCGGAATCATCAAGACTGCTACACCGACCACTCCTTCAAGACGAAGGAGATGCACAATCGATTCAGCAAAAGCTGGTACCTTGATAAAGAGTTGCGAAAACAAAAACGCACTACCTGTCCCCAGGAGCGTACCAATCGCCGTAACGATGAGCGGCGTACGAGTGTGACCACCAGCATAAAACGCGCGCACAAGCAGTAGGAGTACCGACTGCGCTAATAGGGCGAGGACAAACAGAGCAAGCGCAGCCGCCACCAAGCGGGTGTCATCCCAATTAAATGAACCGCTCCCTAAAAGGACACGCACAATCTGCGCACGAAGGACAATCACGAGTGCCGAAATAGGAACTGACCAAAAGATAATGTGTCGCAGTGCGGTAGACACATAGGCCACAAATTTCTTTTCTTCTTTTTTGGCAAGGAGGTCAGCGAGCACCGGAAAGGCGGCCACTGAATAACTCATACCAACTATTGCCAATGGAACCGACTGGAGGTTGTAGGCGAATTGCATCACCGCCACCGATCCAACAGCCAGGGTACTTGCGATCATCACAAACCCAATCATCTGTAATTGTCCAAACGAGAGCGTGAGTGCTCGCGGTAGCGCTACCTTAGCGACCGACCAGATGAGGGACCAGTCAATCTTAAAGACAATTCCAAACGCTAACTTTGTTTTTATCACGAGTGGCCACTGCACGAGGAGGTGTCCAATCGCGCCAAGGACTACCCCCCAAGCGAGACCAACTAGTCCAAAAACCGGATAGAGGAAAAGTGCACCGATAATAATACCGACATTGTACAAAAGCGGTGAGAGCGCATACAGCACAAAGCGATGATGGATCTGTGTTACCACTCCAAAGAGACTTGAGATACCAAGGAGACACGGCTGGATAAGGAGAATCCGCATCATGGCAACAATCTCGATATAAGCTTCAGATGAAAAGCCCGGGAACAACTTTGGCATCACATATGGCGCCAGCACGAACGCCAGAACGGAAACCGCGGTATAACAGAGCAAGAAGAGAGAGAACATCTGAGCTAGAACTACTCGCCCTCCCTTCCCTTCGTCATCAGTTTCAGCTTTGGTCACAAAAGGCAAAAGCACATACACCGAGAGTACAGACGCAAAGAGCACAAACAAAAGATCTGGTATACGAAATGCGGTGTAATACAGATCGAGTTCGTATCCAGCACCAAATTGGTGAGCCAAAATCCGATCTCGGACAATGGCCAAAATCTGTGACGCGAGCGTAAAGAGCGCAAGTACATACGCTGCCTGGTGAAGGCCACGCACCTCACGGTACAAGAGGTTGAGGACGCGCGTCACCATACATTATTCACTTGCACTATCAGCGTTAGTGTCAGGAACCGCATTAACCGGCACCAAGAGATCAGTCTTTGGTACTTCAGTCGCTCCATCAACAGTACCGTCATCAGCATCAGGTGCGGGTTCAGTTACGGCTGGTGTATTTTGTCCAAGCACTTCAGCGGCAGAGGTACCAGATTCAAGACGGTTGATAATATCGTTGAGTGATGTGTTTGCCGTGTTAAGGTCACGAACAATACGGAGCTGCACAAGCGCGGCATCAACGTCATTCTCTTCGAGTAATAACAACGCAAGCAAGTAACGCGCGTTGGCAAACTGAGAGTCGATAGCGATAGCATCTTCAAACGCAGCAGCAGCAGCCACCTTATTACCCTTTGCTCGCTCCAATACTCCAAGCTGATAATACCGACCAGGATTGTTCGCTTCAATCGAAAGCAGTGATTGGGTGGTCTTGATGGCTTCATCAAGATTGCCAGCCGCCACATCAAGTTCAGTCAGTGCACTGAGAGCTTCAGTGTAGTTAGGCTTTTTCGCAATAGCTTGGCTCAGTGCTGTGCGTGCGCCATCAGTGTTATTTTTCCCTGCTTCAAGCAAAGCGCTTTGGAAGTCGTAATACGGATTTTGCGGATCACGCTTTGCCGCTTCTGCGTAGTCGGTTTTTGCCCTGTCGTATGCCCCTTCCACCTGGAGTCGGGCGAGGAGCGCATAGATATCACCTCGAGCAGACCAGTTGCGAGCATCGCTACTACGGTTAGTTATAGCGGTACTTCCAGCCTCAAGTGCTGCAGTGGTAAGTGTATTAAATTGCTCAACCTCAGCTGGTGAGGGACTACCTTTGGCAGCGATCGCCGAGAGCGCCTGGAGATGATACAACGATAGGTCACGGACGTACGCATCATTTTGATACAAGTTGTAAGCAGCCACTACGGTATTAGTTACCGTAGTTAGTTGAGCATCACTGGCTGGAGTCTCAAGGGCTGAGGCAAAAGTTTTGATACTAATTGCCTGACGCATGACGTAGTATTCAACCGCGACAGAAACCACAATAATCACCATCACCCCAGCAATCAACACAAAGCCTGTTCGAGAGTCGCGCAGTAAGTTAAACGTCGAAGCTGATTTGTCCTGAAGTACTTCATACGCGACAGCAAAGAGGCCGGTAGCAGCAACACCTAGCGTCAAGATCACAACCCCTGGAACATAGATAAGTGCAGTCACCCACACAAAAGCCGCCACCGTAAAACTAACAGTCGCAATAAAGTACCAAAAATGATTAGTTGTTACTGGACGCAACAGAACACGTAACCCCTGCCAACCAAGGAGCCAAATAAACACCAGCCAAGCAACACCCCCAAGCACTCCACTCGTCACAAACCAAGTCGGAATATAACCACTACCAGCATAGAACGGAGTGTTCCAGAATACGGTTGTGTTAAGGCTCTGATCTTTGTATTGCAACCAGGCTTCATGGAAATGATTTGGACCAGCACCAGTGAGCATACGATCACTGTATACACCCTTCATAATATCAAGTGTCGCAGCTACAGAGGGTCGGACTTCCAGATATGATACACCTGTCTTGCTGTTCATATACCCACCAAGCGCTGTACCACCCACCACAAACACAATCGCCGTCAAACAAGTAATACCAAGTGCAGAAACTACCAAGAGTGAAGCGGGTTGGCTCGCGCCAGATGCGGTACCGATACGACCCTTCGTAAGGGTAAACATGAGGAGCAAGAGACTGAAGAATCCGACCACATACCAAGTCATCGAAAAGTTGATGACGCCGAGCATGACCAGCGAACAAATTATCGCCACAAGGACAAACGCCTCAATCATACGAGGTAACGTAAGTTGCAATAAAGCAATGAGTCCAACGAGAATTACAATAGTGAAAAAGAGCGCAAGGTCATTAAAGCTACCAAGGAGTGTAGCCACTGCTGAATCCACAAGTCCATACGAGAGTACACCAGCTCCAAAAACGAGTCGAATGAGATGAATGATCGCAAGCACAACTGCCGTCACACAGAGACTGCCGTAGAAAAGAATGACGCTTGATTTTGCATCTCTAAACACCCCCATCATGGTCATAAGCAGCAGACTACCGAGCAAAAAGCCGACGGTATGAATTTCGATTTGACTCCCCATAAAGGCCACATTGGCCTGTGGGGCGAGGAGACCCGCGATAACTCCCGTGAGTGTCACCCCACCCCACGCCAGCACGAGGGCCGGGATTCGCAGCGCAATAGAGCCTCGACGCAATACCGCCAAACTATACGTAACTAATGCCGCAAACACCATTGCTATCGCAAAATGATTCTTTACTGACTGAGTCAACATTGGAAAACCTGGTATAAAAAAGAGAGGCATCGCCGCAATCCCCAGCATCAATAGCCCGCGAGAAACGCGACTAAAAAACATATACATGCGATCAGCCGCAACAGTTTGGGGGGCAAATTGAGCAATATTCATAACAAAACATCAGCTTACAACCTCATATTAATGCGATTATAATACCACAAAAAACACCCAAACTTGTTGCCAAGTTGGGCATTTTTTACACATAAGCCGAATTCTGTCCGAGCCAAAGCTCGGGATGGTCATATACCTGGGATGACTGTTGCCAGCCACCTCTTGCGGCTCTTCCCATAATCGCGAACGATTACGAGACACGGCCTTGCACACACGTAAGGATTTAGCCGTTTCACCTCATAGCTTTCGCTATGAGCTATCCCCGAGGGGACCTCTGACACTTTCACATCAGAGCGTCTCTGCTCGCACCTCTTGCGTTGCCGCAGACGGGTATTACCCGCTACGCGTCTCCAAACCTGTGAAGGTTGGGTGTGTTCGGACTTTCCTCTGCCTCAATGAGACAGCGACCATCGTGCCTGCACATTATAACACATTAATTATTTTTTTCAATAATAGCGTAATGGTTCAATAGCTTGTGAACACCAGCAGTATAGAATTGATACATGTATACAAATAACCCCAAGATGCCAAAGATACGCCGTGATGCCGTACTCTTTGCCAACAAGCATGGCGTACGGTGTGCCGCCAGGCACTTTGGATTCTCTCCTGGAGCTATCGTGGCCTGGCGAAAGCAAGCCAAGATTATTGGTCTCCACCCCATTCCCACCAAGACCAGCCGGCCTAAGGTGAGCCCAAACGCTATCGATAGAACTCTCGTGAATAAAATCATTGATACTCGTCTGGCCATCAAACGATCATCGGAAGTGGTACACAGAGTATTGGCCGAGAGCGGTACTCAGGTCTCGCTGAGTACCGTGAAAAGAACTCTGGACCGAGGTGGGTATTTGAAGAAACGCAGTCCCTGGAAGCGGTACCATCCACCAAGTCCAAGACCGTGTGCAGATACTCCTGGCGCTTTAATACAAGCGGATACGGTACATCTGGCGGTACAAGGAAAGACCGTATTGTATGTCTTCACGTGTATTGATGTTTATTCGAGATGGGCGTATGCGCGGTGTTATACCAAAGCCAATACTCGTACCGCAAGCTTATTCATCAAACAAGCTCAGGTAGCAGCACCGTTTCTCTTTCACTGTATACAAACTGATAATGGCTCTGAGTTCAGTACCCACTTCACGGAACGCATACAAATCAGACATCGCCATACGCGGGTACGGCAATCTAATGATAATGCGCATATTGAACGGTTTAACCGTACCCTGCGTGAGGAGTGTATGGATGCGTTACCGGTACACCTTACTACTATTAATCGAGTCTTGCCTAAATATTTAAAACACTACGTGGAGACCAGACATCACTTTGGGATTGATTTGATGAAACCGGTTCAATTATTAGAGGGTGTTCACAAGCTATTGATTGGATAACG
>CALMKR010000068.1 GCA_937867625.1 uncultured bacterium
CGTTGTGGATAAACTCGTTAGGGTCTTTGTACTTCTCAAACTTAAGGTGGTGAACCTTGTTGAAGTCAAACAAAGATGCGACAGCACGGCTGGCCTTTTGACCGGGCTCGTCACCATCGAATGCAAGGATGATCTTTTCGAATGAGTTGAGCCATTCATAGTCAAGCTTACAGTCACGGAAGGCAGTGCTTGCACTTTGGACCGACACGCAGGCAGAGTTACCACCTAGTACTTGATACATAGTGGCAGCATCAATTTCACCTTCTGTGATTGTTACAGTACGCCGGCTACCAACATTGAATTTGTCACGACCAAAAAGCCCGGCTTCTGTAATAGAGCCGCTTGTATAGAACTTCTTTTCTTTTGTACTACGTACTTTTGCAGAACCGTTAGGATAAATAAAACCAATTTCTGTTTCGACACCATCCACAACTTTATGAAGGATGTTATAGAACTTTACTGTGTCGTCATTCAAACCTCTAAATGGTTTACGTACATATTTGATATTAGCTTCTTCACTCATAAATTCTTTCTCTATACTCGCCCTAGAGGGCCTCCCATCGGGAGAGTCTGCTGGTTGAAAATCCTTACTGCAAGAGAAACAATAACCATGTCCATCATCATACAAAGTGTAAGCATCACTGCTCTTACCACATGGACAAGGCTGGTGAGGCTTAGATATCTTCGAGGTCTTCGTAGATGAAGTCAATGTCAGTTCCACTTTCAAGATTATCAGAGAAGTTTAGATCATACTCTTCGTTTGTACTATTGATTTCTGCTGCACAATGAGCACAAATCATATCAATAGGATTATCCTTAGTGTAAACAAACCTTGAGCTATATGGGTGATCATAGTTTGAAATCGACAACCCATGGGAATTGGAATCGCAGATAGAACAGCGTTTCATTTAGTATATCCTTAGGTATTACTTATTTAATATAGTGCATATAGATTATATCTTAAAGATATATTCTTATAGAATATACCTTAGGGTACCATAGTTATGAGGTGTTGTCAATAAGAATTTTATACAAGGAGAGCCTCATACTCTTCATCAGTGAATTCTTTACGATTGTCGATAAGTTTCAACTTGTCGTAATCTAGTTTTGAACAATACCAATGACGGTTATCCCTGCCCCAAGCAAATTTTGGACTTTCATCAAAGAAAAGTGTTACACCGTATGGTTCTATAGAATCAATAGTAGCCCACATACCCACAACAGTTGTATTACCATCTATTGGTTTTGTTGGTCTAACTCGATCACCTACTTTCATACTAGTAGTTCCTCATATTCGGCATCTGTAAACTCCTTTTCAGTATAACGTTCCCAACTAGGCCTGTAGATGAGTGACCAATTAAACTTTTTGTTGTTGTTTGGGTTGATAAGAGTAATACCACACACACCAACCTGATCGTAAGCGACAGTGAATAAATCTCCTTTGGTCCCAAAGGTAGCTGATGATGGATCATCATACCTATTCCAATCCATAAGAAGTCTAACTTTTTGGCCCTTCTTCATATTTTGTATAGACTTATTCATACTAGTAGCTCCTCGTATTCCTCGTCCGTAAATTCTCTATGGTCATTGATGATTATACCATAGTAGTCATTGTTTGGGTCGTCGAATGTAGTACTACTTATCCACGAATTTCTTGTTCTATTCTTACTGGTGTTAAACCAGATTTCATCGAAGCCATTTCGTGGAACAATACACTGAATAATGCAGTCGGGATAGTATTGTTGCGCCCAGTAGTCTCTGAATTTAAACTTTACACCCGCTCGATACCTCATATTAATAACTCCTCTTTACAAGGCCGCGAATGCATTAGCATAAGCCTCCAAGGTTGAACCTTCAAGACCGGGGGCCGTATTAATCTCAAGTACATAAGCACGGTTTTGGCGAGCATTGTAGATGACATCAACTGCACCGAAGTCAAGGTTCTCGATCGCACCGAATGCACTAAGTGCCTGACGTGTTACTTCTTCCGGTACACGGATATCCTGACGGGCAAAGATGAAACCATTCTTGTGTGAGCGGACACGGAAGTTAATATCTTCACGGTTGACAGCTACACCATTGTCGTCTTCAGTACGCATCTTCTTCTGCTGTACGTCAATGACATTACCATGAACGATATGTACACGGAACTCTTCTTTCTTCGGTACGTACTTGGTGTACAGTGGTGCAATCTCTTCAAAGAAGTTCGCTTCTTCATCACTGAACTTGATACCCTGACCGCTGTGACCATTGAGAGTATGACGGGCAACAACTACAGTACCTTCGTCAACCCAGCGGCGAGCAACGTTAGCATCTGAGGTCCACTCAGGAGTTGCTGTATCAGTACCGGAAAGGGCAGTAAAGAAGCGTAGCTTGTTGGCGCAGGTCTGTACTGCACTACGGCGGTTAAGGACAGCACCTTCATTCTGAATCTTTGCCAGTGGTACAGCACTGCTACCCCAGTTGATAACCAGCTTGCCGGGACCATTAACGAATGTGCTGTTTTGCAGACGGATAACTTTGATATCAGTACCACCATCACGAAGTTTGCGACCAAGCTTTTCAATGGACTTTGAGCGACCGATGTATGGGTAGAAGAAAAGACGTGACATGGTTAGTTCTCCAAGTTGTCAAGTTCACGTTCGGTTTGGAATGTGTATGCTTTTGGTGGTTGCTTCTTAGGTTCATGAAACACTATGTCAAACACAGTGCTGTAGTTAGTGTCGAGAAGTTCATATAGATCATCTCGCTTAAGGTCAAGGTCATTACCAAGGATAGACTTGGCAAAGCCTAGACGATTGTTCGTGTATGCCCGCCAGACTGCCTTAGGATTGGCAAACATGGACTTGGTATTACATACACGATCAATAATAGAAAGCCACTTAGTAACTTCAGCGGCACTCTTTGTACCCTGAAAGTGGCGAAACTCAATTGTACCAATCTTTGATACATTGCAGACATTCAATGCTGCATACTTGTAGTTGTCAAAGCGGTCAATCAGGTGTTGATACTTACCTTCAACAATATTCTTGACAGGGGTTGCCCCATCTTCTGCAAGGTTGAGTGGTAGACAGAATAGATTACTACTACGATTCTTCGCACAGAATGTAAACAGTAGAGGTTCAAGCAAGTAGTATGCTGTGAGGACAGTCAACAACTCATCCTTCGTCCACTGTAGGATATTGACATGGACATGGGTTGATGTACGAGGGGACTGTATATAGTTCTCCTTGAATGGTTGAAGGTCAAACAGAGAAGCCACAGAGCCAGCTAGACGAGTAAGGGAGAAGGGCCCACGAGTGATGAACTCACGACCAAAGTGCATGAGAGAGCCATCTTGTGTCTCTGTCCATACTTTCTTGTTGAGCCCATCAAAATCTACGGGTATGTCAAACTCAGCCTCAACTTCCATTGCGTACGGCTCGTCGTATGGATTATACATACGGCCTGTACGGTCAGCAAGGATATCTTTCATCTTCATACTAGATATCTCCATCGTAGTCAATAGACTTCTTCTTACCGATAGTAAACTGGTAGTAACCATCAGTCAGAGAAGCAATGTTATGCATGTGAAATTCCAAGGCTTCCTCGTTTCCAAACTTGAGAAGACGCCCATCACTCTCAACTACATCATCCTCATAGAACAGACGACCAGAGCCATCAATAGCATACTTACGAGAGAAAGGAACCTTAGCTTTTAGGCCAAGGGCTTTCTTACGGGCATGTTCAAATGGTAAATACTCTTTCGTCATACACTTGGTAAGTGCCGTGATAATGTCATTGACACTGTGATTGGCGAAAGGAGACACGTTAGTGCTGCTACGCTCACAGATGCCAACACGGTACACACCACGCTTAGGTACACGCTCAACATAATAACTCTTGTTGACAAACTCAAGATAACCAAGTGGTGGCGACAAGAACTCAAGTGATTGAATATTCTTGTTGGTGACAGACATACTGGATGAACCTTCGACAGAGTATGCCCCAAAGTTCAATGCCAAGTTCGTCCTATCAAGAGCTTGAATGAATGCAATGCGCTCGTGGAACTTACCCTTGACACGGCAATAAGAGTCAGGAAGGTAAGTCCGTGCTTTTTCTTCTACACAATCAAACTGCATAGTTATTCTCCAAACATAGAGGCAATGCACTCATGAGGTTTATCCTTGTCGTAGATGTAAGGATCATCGAAGGTATGCTTACCAGAGTCAATTGACTTCATGACACCCTGAACAATAGTAAAGACAGTCTTGATAGTATCTGGTTTACGCAACCACGCATTACTCAATGGACGATATTCGACACCGTACTTCTTCGGACGGAAGGAACCGGGCTTGCCGTACAATTCCTGCCGCTGTGTGTCACTGTCCCATCCCTTGGATGCTGCATAAAGGTAGCGGTCCAACTCTTTGACAACAAGCATACAGTCAAGCATGTGGCCATCAGAGAGTGGGTCTGCATTATCAGTCCACCCGATATGGATATGACCAGAGCCAGTGCGGAAAGGTTTGTCAGTAGACGGACGAGGATTTGCCTTACCACCATTGTTGGCATTGTAGTCAGGCTCGCAACCAAGCTCAAGTGTCTTCTCTGGCAAACTCTTGAAGTACGTCTGCTTGAACATAGCTGTAGGAGTTGCAGTCAAGACAACATGTGGATTTCTCTTGTGGATAGTCTGACGCAACGTTTGGACGACAGACTTGATGTTACCAAAGAACCCTTCGAAGTTGGTAGTTGGATTGATGTTGAACTCTGCTGCAACACCATCCACCTGAATGGCACCACCACGAACAGGAAAGGGGTTTGCCTTAGTACCGGGGATAAGTGGGCCATCCTTGGTTTCTGCACTGATGAATTCTGTCCCTACCTTGAGGAACAATTCGGGGTCACATCCATACTTAAAAGCCATCCGTTATCTCCTAGACTAGTTCGACACGCTTCGCACAAGGGAAGTAGTGGTCGTTGGTTAATTCTTTGACGTGTGGTTCGCACTCTACACAAACACATTCGTTGCCACGAGCATTGAACATGTATTCTTCGATAGTCTTGTCTTGGTTAGTGCAGTAGACACAACCTTTGTTCTTGATTGTATTCTCCAAATACTGACCAGAGAACGTGTTATGTCCTACATTGAAGTAGGAGCGTACACCAGTAAACTCTTTCTTTTCTTCTTCAGTAGCGTCCTTCTTCTGCCAATTCTCCCATGGTTCATCGTCCATACCGCTCCAGCCGCCGTAAGCGCCACCGTTCCACCCTCGACGGCTGTACGTAGGGACCACCACAGGAAACTGAATCCAATCTTTTGTAATACGCAGACGTTCCTTGATGTCCTTGTAAGGAAAGAAGTTCAGAAGACTGTGAGCAGCCAGCTCCTTGATCTCACCAATCTCTACGTCAGCTTGGATGAAAGCCATCTGCAAGAATGATTTGCTACTGGACCAGAAGATACAACTACCTTTGATCGTGTAGAACAATGGGCGTTCTGAATTCCTGATCAATGTCAAGCACTCATTTTCAAACTTGTAGAACGACAAAGCATAAGCGAAGCTATAAGAGGAAGCCTCAACAGACAGCAAAGCCTTACGCAAACCAATCTTATTGATCAGGTTGAATAGGGCCTCACTATCTGTCTCGTGCTTGTCGTGCCCTTCAAAACGACCTTTAATGGTACCGTTGTGGGCACCAACCAAGTCAGTGTAGTCCTTTTTACTGCCACATTCAAACGGGTGATTATTCTCCACAGAGACTTTACCCACAGTGGCGGCGCGGCTATGGCCCATAAGGACCTTAACGTCGCCTTGGCTAACCTGACTCTTGTAGTCGTTATGAAAGACAAACTCACTTGATCTTTCTGTCGAACGCTCGACAAGATACATTGGTTGTCCCTTGAGATTCTTCCATGTTGTGAAGATACCGCAACCATCCTGCCCTCGGAAGACATTCAGGAATAGGAGTGTAGTGAAGATTTGTTTCTCCTTGACAGTAATGTCACCGGCAACACCGACTAGACCACACATTCAAACTTCTCCTTGACTAGTGACCAGAAGTACTTACCACCTTCTGCTGGCATGGTTCCAAATTCAGGGTGACCTTGGAAACACAGTGAGTTAGTCTCTGGGTAGAACAAGACTTCATGGTTATGGCGCTCGCCGGCAGTCAAATCCTCGTACCCGAATGTGCCCCTATCATCAGTCTTGCGGTCCATCGGAAGCATTTCGTGAATAGCGATTAGTTCAGCACTCTTGCCAGCTCGCATAATCTGGTGATGGTGACTGTTAGTCTTGTGGACATTACCAGTGCGAGTGTCAATGATGTCATGGGTAACACCACGAGC
>CALMKR010000069.1 GCA_937867625.1 uncultured bacterium
AGTTGTCTCTAGCTAGTACCTTTTTTCTGAAGTGTATAGAGAACCTTGACCTTTGCCTGCCCCTCGTGTCGCATAACAAACCCTGCCACTTCTTATAGCCAAGCCTGGCCTGGTTAGATTTACTCATGCTGATTCTAACCTCAAGTGTGAGCGGTTTTCCTTTCTTTTTGCTAGGCACACCAGTTTTAGTGTTAGACATCTTCCTCTTCGCTTCGTCTGTTAAGATATGCCCGTATGCCCTCTTATTGCCATATGACGCCTCTCTCAGGGTTCTCAACGGTATGCCATAAGACCTGAGCCAGTTACCTATTGTGACTTTACTCACGCCAATCTCACTGCCTATCATTATAGTAGACATCCTTTTGCTTACGTACATTTCATGTAGCTGGTCATAATTGGGTTTGAGAGGGTTTATCATTACATGTACGCCTGTTTAGGTGTTAATCTTGCGCTTGTGATTTCTTGGTTGCCAGTGAGCTTCCTGAGCCATCTTTCGCCGTCTACTTCGTTTGATATGTTTATAGTGCCGATGTTGTATTCAGTGCCACCGCCTGAACCGCCACCAGCTAGTGCAGACTGTAGGTCACGGCTGTTGACAATTCTACCAGCTGTACTAGGTACGAATAACTCAGATGTTGAGTTGATAGAGCCGTCACGGTTTTCACCTACGATGTAGGGCTTTCTGGCGCTTACAGGTCCACCTGCACTTCTAAATGGTACTCCAGAGCCTGTCGCGGCTTTCTTCTCCTCGAATGATGTGAAGTGTCCGATGACGTTATAGCCGACTGTTTTACCGTTGAGACCGCCCAGCTTACTATTCAGTATGTCGAGTTGACCATACTGGTACTTAACGTCGCTAGTGGTGTCGCGAACGCTGCCACCAAGTCCTCTTTCTTCTGCCGCGGCTTCAGCGGTTTTTTGTTTCTGAAGATTTTTAGCGTCTTTGTTTTTGCCAAGCTCGATTGTGTTGTCACGTCTTGCGTTAGTTTGCTCTTCCTCTGCTCTTTTGAGCTGTAGTGCTGCATCTCTAGCTTCAAGCGACTTAGGCCCATACTGTGAAATAGCTGCCGTAAGATTTCTCTGCGCATATTCAACCGCTATGTTCGCACCCTCGGCGCGGTTCTGTGCTTCCTTAAGTCTGTCAGTACTTTCTGCTGCCAACTGATTAGCGGCTCTTGCCATTCGCTGTGCTTCCGAAAGGCTATCAACAGACATTTTGTTCGCGTCAGTTTTGTTCTTCAGTCCGAACAATGCAACACCAAGCACTGCAATACCGGCAACCAGTAGCCCGATTGGGTTTAACGACATAGCGACATTTAACGCGACTTGTGCGGCTGTGGCTGCAATGGTAGAACCTTTAACCGCTACCAGCGATCCGTTTAATATCACATAAGAAGCACCGGTGGCAGCTGCGTATAACGCCTGTAGCTTCTGTACCGTATTGATCGCTATAATCGCGACCTTGTATGCAACGAAACCCGCAACGAGTGCGGTTACAGCTGGAGCAAATACCCTTATAACGTTGAGCGCACCCGATATTATTTGCACCATTGTTTTCGTTATGTTTATAGCAGCGCCTAGCGCAACCACAAGGCCACTGCCAACAGCTGATATCATCGGTTTAAACGCTACCACAGTTTTCACGATAGCGGGTATCAGGTCTTTGGTTATAACCTTGCCAAGCTCTGCAAGCTTTGGCCCGATGTATGAAGCCACCTGCTTTCCTATATCAGATAAAGCAGCAACCGTTGGCGGTACTGCATTTGCGATTGACTTTAAAGATGACTCGAATATCTTGCCAATGCTGCCGATAGCACCAGATATATTTGCAGGCCCGATCGCTTTAAGCACCTCTGCTACACCACGAACAATACTTGTTTTCATGTTTGCGTATCCAGTACTGATACCCTTGGTAGAATCCTGCGCAATCTTTTCAAGTGACTTTAATCCCCCACCACCTTCGGTATTGAGCTTTATAAGCGAATCCGTAAAGTCTTTTACGGTCAGCTCGCCGTTGCCTAGTTTTTCTTTGAGCTGGCTAACACTTAGACCCATGTCTTTGCCCATAGCTACCAACACTGGTGTGAGTCCTGAGTTTCTAAGCGAATTCCATGTTTGCGCGTCTAGTGGTCCGTCCATCGGTAGTTGCGATAGTTGTGTGATGGCATTGTTGACCATGTCAGAGCTTCCGCCGAAGCCGAGTATCGCATTGTTAAGTGCGCTAAATATCTTTTGGCCTTTATTGATATCGCCATAGGTTGCGGCTAGTGCGGTCATGCCCCGAACACCATCGTCAAGAGAAGTCGGCAATCCTTTTATTGATTTGTCGAGGTTCTTCATCGCTGCCTGGGCTACACCAGCATCGAAACCCATGTTTTCAAAAGTGCGCGCAGAGTTGTTGAGCGTATCAATTCTTTTTACTGCACCTCCGATGTTTGCTACAAGTGCTGCGCCTATTGCAACGCTTGCGGCTATAATACCCGTTTTTAGGACAGTACCAGCCGCCGAAGCTACTTTTGAAAGTCCGCTGTTCATCTCTGAGCCGACTTTATTGGCGGCTGCTGTACCTGCGCCAGAGAAGCCTCGCGAGATTTTACCTTGTACACCAGTGAGGTCTGGGGCTATCTTAATGTATGCTGTGCCAAGTGAGGCCATTCGTTGCTCCTGTTTAGCCAGTTTTACCGCAACTGTAGGCGTGACTTGTTTACACTAATTATATCATGTCAACTATGACAGTTTGCCAGCGTCTTTGGCCTTGCGTATAGACTGAGCAGCAATGTAGTTGTCACGCTGTGAACCGCCACCGCTAACTTTAGCGATTGCACGACTACCACGCTTAATAACGCCCACCGATGAAGTCACCGTTATATTTGGCGGTCTGCTTGTCATAGTCGAGGCGTTTGATCTTGCCCTGTCTGCAATTGCGTTGGCTGATTTCCTTACAGCCGACATAGCCATAACTTGTAGTACAGCACCACCGCCGATTAAGTTTAATTGGAACGATACTTTTCTAGCCATACTTCTATTGTACTACTTTCGTGGACGCGCAAGTATATCCTTGACATCATCAATCGTCATCGTCATTTCTTGCTTTTGTTCGCGCTCTATCTTTTTAATAAACTCTGGTATGAACGGCTTTGGTGCGTTGCTAGGTGTTTTCTTCTGCGCATCTTTGCTCTTTGTCCACAGTAGCACCTCTAAGAGATAGTTGCTTTTGTTAAGCATTATCTCCTGCCAGCCCCATTCGCCAGCTGGGTCTGCTAGTAGCATCAATCGGCTTTTCACCGGCAATTGATAGAGCAGTCGCGACGCTCTAGCATTATCTACATCTGATACATTAAGCCCATAGTATTCTTGAAAGTCCGCTTCTAGCTCGTCGTAGTTATCACGCTTTATCCGAACGAGGGCTATCCTTTTGGGTCAAACTTCTCGAAGATCGCCTCAAATGCAGAGTTCATCTTCGCGATGCGCATACGTCCATCTTTGGCTACGAAGTGAGCTTTCATCTGGTCATATCCATCTTCGCCAACAACTAGCTTAATGAGTTTTATCATTTCACCACCTTTGCCAGCCTGCACATCATCGAGCTTCTCAATCGTATCGACATCATCAAGCAAGTCTATGTTCGCTTTAAACGTGTAGTCATCGACTGTAATTTCCACCTGATTATCGTCTTTTTTTGCTACCGCTTCGCTCATTGTAAGTACTCCATATTATTGATAATACAATTATAGCATAGCAAAACAGCCGCTATTTTGGCGGCTGCTATGCTTGAGTGTATTGTATCAGCTACTAAGAAGTAACTGCAATGTACTCGGTGTGAGTGTTTCCACTTCCGTCAGGGAATGCGACCATCTTAATCGGATAAGTGATTGCATCACCATCTGTATAAGTTATCTCACCACTTCTGTCGGCGATTTTACCGTCCGACACGACGATGCGCTTAATACGTCCACCAGTAAGCACAAGCTCGAAGATTATCACTACATTGGATAGTGGTGCGCTATTTTGCTTAACCGTGATGTTTGTACCAGATACTGTTACGTTATCTGCACCATAGTAAAGCTTCAAGCCTTCTTCGTTAGTCTCTAGCATGTTGAAAGTGAAAGTTTCTTTGAACGATGTTTGATCGCTAAGAACTGTATCACCACCCCACGCCTTGACATCTTCGGTATCAGTTTCAATCTCATTTACGAGACCGTCTTCGCTAACATAACCTAGACTTTTATAGGTTATTGCTAGTGAAGTAGTTGCATCAGTTGGTACTGATGTACCTGCTGGAGCGACATAAACTGCACCGGTTGCTTTTGGCTTACCAAACGATACATTTGCTGCTGTATTAGCCATAATGATTTACTCCGTCTAGATTGTTGGCACAACTGATGCTCTGCTTTATTACTATTATATCAGACACTACCTATCAGCATCAGCGCCAACTTTAAAGATAGCCCACATCACAAACATAAACATACTCACAGCTACAGCAAGTACAATCATTTCTTTTTAGCTAACTCAGCAAGCCTCTGCTGCAAAGCTCTGAGGTTATTCTGCTGTATTTCAATCTGCTCGATAGCGTCAAATGCCAGTGCTTTTAGTTCTTTAACGTCCGTTATCTTAGTGATGTCCATTACTTACCTACTTTCACAGGTGTCTCAACTGGTGCTTCTTTAACCTGCCGAGCCGTAGCTATCTGTTCTTTGAGAGCTGTCTGTTTAGCGTCAGTCGTTACATCAGCTACAGGTACAACTGACTCAAGAGCAGTACGGTTCGCTAGTTCTAGGGTATCATTTGAGATACGGTCTAGTAGTTTACTTGTTACATAGTCCTCGACTGTTACGTCTGAGTCCTCTGTCCAGTTATGGTAGGTTGCGAAGTTTGTTGCTACTTCATCTTTTAGTTCTATGGTTATTTTCATATATTCTCCTTAAATTATTATCTATCTGTTTCTACATAAATACGGTTTATGCAAAGCTGTATAGCATTGACTGATGTTAGTGCGGCGTTACTCGCTTGGATACCAGCCATCATCATTACATCAACGGCAGGACCACTAACCGCTGATGAGCCTGTTGCCTCTGTGCCAGTGTTTATCTCTAGTATTCTCCACGATACAGTAGTGCTATTAGGGGCAGCGAATATATACATGTCATATCCTGACCCGCTAGTAATCGTAAAGCCTGTACTGGTGCGTACTGCCGCTCCAGTACCTTTTGTTTGAAAATAGATAAGCCCGTTATCAGCAACATCAACTGCAAAGCCTATATTGTTATTCACTGTAGACGGGTCAGATTGGATTAGGCTGTTGCCATTGAATAATCCTGCAAATAAACGCCCACCATCTGTCCAGGTGTCAAAGCCCATACGAGTATAGAAGAAGAAGCCACCCATACCTGCAGAGTTGCCTAAGAAGTACATTAGCTCTAAGCTTCGCTGTGTCAGAACTTGGTTAGCTGTAGTCGCTATATTCGACCAACGACCTCGCTTCATTGCCGTATAAAGGCTAGTACTTGTTGGCAGGACAGTTGCATACGTTCCAGCACTTGCAGGAGCAGTTCCAAGCCATAGCCCATTTGAAGCTGTAGTTGGCTGCCAAATACATATATTATTCTGCCAGAAAGCATTTTGTAGTGGTGAGTCAATACCTGAAGGACCAACAGTCTTAGGGAACATCTTGCCAGCTATCTCTTTAGAGTAGATTTTAAGCTGTCCTGTAGACGGTGCAGAGGGTTCGGTGGTTACGCCAGTAAGTGATACGGTTGTGTCTGCTCCTGATAATGCTAGATTACCAGTAAGGTTTATTTGTCCTGCCGTACTACCATCTAAGTAAGCTGTAGAGTTAAGGTAGAGTTTTTGGGTGTAGGTGTTTAGCCAGTAGCGAGCAGTTGAACCAAGATTGTAAGTTAGGCTTGTCCTAGCTATAGGGTTCACTTGGTATTCTGCATTTGCTCCTGTTAAGGAGAGTGGTAAGACTTGCGTTCCAGCTGAGTTTCGCACATAAATATCATAACGACCACCACCAGTCGTTGGTGTTGTGTCGCCATCTGCACCGACAAGAACAAATGCAACTCTTTTATCGCTTGTACCATCGAACGCATAAAACGAGTGAAAGCCAACTTCACCACCATCTTTAACAGCCCCACCAAGTACCCCAGCTGAGCCACTTTTGTATATAGATAACCCATCTGAGTAGTCGGTGTCGTTATCTATAGCTAGAGTCATCCGGGCTCCTGATAATGCTAGATTACCAGTAAGGTTTATTTGT
>CALMKR010000070.1 GCA_937867625.1 uncultured bacterium
ACAAATATTATTCGTACAGTTGGGCATGAGTTCCAATCGCCAATAGTCTTACTGTATCACTAGCATGATACTCAAAAATCACTCGTACATCAGCAGTAATGTTAAAACTATAACAACCCAATAAATCGCCAGCGAGTGCATGTACACGCAACAGAGGATGATTTTGATCAGTAGCAAACAAACCTATTCGCTCATAGAACCGAGCCTGAATCTTTTTAGGCTGTTTTGAAAAGTCCTTATCAAAACGTCGGCTACGCTCTATGTGCATGTTACAGTTTTTTTAAGTCCGCAATCAGGTCTTCGACATTGTCAAATTTCTTATAGTTACCTGCTTCATAATCACGTCGTGATTCTGTCAAAGCGTCGACTAGCCATTTGGTTGGGCGAAGCGGCTTGGTACTTAAAGTAAGCTCTTTTTCACGAACAAACTGCTTGAGCATGGAGTTAAGCACTGTCGTCAACGTGAGACCCATTTCATCCGCTACTTTTTTAGCCTCAGCTTTGAGTTTCTTGTCAGTCTTGATATTCAAAATTGTTGCGGTTTTTGTTGTCGTAGCCATATATACCATAATATACATTATGGTATATAGTGTCAATAAAGTTTGGCGCAGCCCATCACAGGCTGCGCCGGTCGCGTACGAATTGCTCCATACGCCAAAGTTCAAATTCCTCCTTCCAGGTTGGATTCAGTTTTGGTTGGTCTCCCTCGAGGTAGTACACACGAATCGGCTGGGTGGACCGGCCGGCCGTGAGTACTTTTGCCGCCAACTGCGGCGCACTCTCTATAAACGGTACAACTCCTGCAGACGTCTCAATCCGAAAGTGGGTAGCGGGCTTGAAAAAACGACCAACGTCTTCGGTTTGGACGAAGTATCGCTTCTTGGCCAAACACGCTCCCTCAAACATACATGCACGGTCCACAGTGTCGAACACACGATAGGTGGCACGGTAGTTCACGAGGTACCCAAAGAACCGTTCACTAATGAGCTGCCCTACCTCACGACGAAGTTCGATATCGGTCCGCGTCAACAGCCAATCACGAGTGAGACGCCCTGTATCGTAGAGGAACGAAAGGATTGTTCGTGCGATCAAGGACTCCTGGTAACGAGCTTCCGGCGCTGTGTACAAGTGCTGAAACATAAGCGCCCGGGCGTAGAGAAAGCGATACAGATGGTCTGAGTCAGTGATGACCACACCATCTTCGTCCACTTTCACACTTTGCCAAAGTCCAGTCAGATTTTCGGTTCTCGTTGACTCTGAAACAATCTGCCGCCGTGGACTCCGCCAATCCCAAGGGATGATGCGAGTATCACGGTTTCCTTCAAAGTTGATGGTGTCTCGCGAGATGTAGCCGAGCTTGTCGACCAAATCAAGTACCGAGCCAAGCGGCCCCTCATTTCTGATGGTGGCTGCGAGGAGTTGCCCGTCGATATCCTCCACCCTCAGGAAGCGAGCGACGGCTGGGTACCCCAAAACCTCGGGATACCCAATATCTTCGTCGAAGGCGGCGAAGTCTATCGACTTCGTCGTGTCGCCGCCGGCCGGAGTAAGCACGTCGTGGGTCAGGGCTGCGAGCACCATGGTTTTCGCATAACTGGGTCGTTCGGTGAAGAACGCCTGGTTGTTGTAGACGATGGTGGCAGCAAGCGCTGCCACATCAAGCGAATGTAGGAACCGCGTATGCATGAAGCGCGGCTGGAACGGTCGATCTTCTGGTGTCGTATCTGGGTCTTGGAGAAAGCCCAGTTGATGAACGTGGTTGAGGCGCCACAATCCAAAGGCATTGATTGCCCGATCGATGAAGCTGTCCTCGGCCACACTGTAGCCAAAGCCAGCATGCGTCAGCGACGGCGAGTTGAGCTGCCAGCTCTACCAGCGCAGCGCCGACATC
>CALMKR010000071.1 GCA_937867625.1 uncultured bacterium
TTGGTAACACTGTCTATGTGCAAAATTTTGGTTTTTAGATAATTTCTAACGGTATTCATACCTGAAACTATTACTTGGGAACATATTATTAAACATCACAATTGGTAACACTGTCTATGTGCAAAATTTTGGTTTTTAGATAATTTCTAACGGTATTCATACCTGAAACTATTACTTGGGAACATATTATTAAACATCACAATTGGTAACACTGTCTATGTGCAAAATTTTGGTTTTTAGATAATTTCTAACGGTATGAATATTGCTAACGATCTGGTGGAATATTGTAGTAATTAATCAAAAAGGTAGTGAGATCCATGAACGGTTCGGTCAGTGTCTCAGACGCGTACTCCACCCCCTTTGGTTCTACAGTATACAGGAAAACAATAAATTGTGGGTCATAGGCTGGAAAATAACCAAAAAATGAGTGTAGGTAGCGATCATCATAGTAGCCACCAGAAGGGTCAGAAATCTGAGCCGTACCAGTCTTCGCCGCTATCGTATGGTGTGGCAAAGCAACCTTACCACCTCGCAGTGCCTCATCCACCACGGTCGCTAGCATACGAGAGACAGTCTCGCTCGTCTCCGGGGTAAAGACCTGAGCACCGTCTGGGTAGGTGATTTCCTTCTTCGTACCATCAGCGTATTCAATCTCTTTGACGAGGTGTGGGGTAATAAGGTGTCCCCCATTGCCAAGCGTCGAGAGCGCACGCACGGTCGCAATTGGTGTCATCGCGATACCCTGCCCGAAGGAGGCGGTCGCATACTCGACCTCTCGCGGTGATTCGAGGTTTGCGACGAGGCCGGTTGCTTCGTTTGGTACATCAATGCCCGACTCACTACCGAGTTTGAGGTTCGTGAAGTACTCACGGAAGCGCTTGTGCCCCATAAGCCCTACAATGTGCGCCACACCGGTGTTGAGCGATTGATTGAGTACCTCTTGCATATCAACTGTCCCGCGACCTTTGCCGTCGAAGTTTTTGATCGTAAAGGTATTAAGCTCAAGGAAGCCGGAGTCGTAATAGGTTGACTCTGGCGTAATCACCTTACTATCAAGTCCAGCCGCCATGGTAAGCGCTTTGATAATCGAACCCATCTCGTAGACGTTTTCGACGAGTGGATTTTGAAAGAGCTCAATACTCGCGTCGGCGCGATTGTTTGGGTCGTAGGTTGGGACGGCATTAAGGGCACGGATCTCGCCGGTCTGCGGGTCCATGATGATACCGCCAGTCAGTGCACTATTGTATTTTGCTTGAGTATCTATAAGGACTCGGTCCAGCATACGCGCTACTGTTGGCTCGATAGTGGTCACGATGTCGCCATGTTTCTGTCCTTCGGTATCAAAGACAAGGTTGCCGAGGTTACTAAAGATTTCCGCAAAGAAGTTCACGGACATCTCGGTGTCGTCACGGTAGAGGACGTCATCGTACGCGTATTCAAGTCCATACTTACCGCGCTCGATAGTACCTTCGTCTCCATAGCCAATAAAGCCAATACTGCGCGCACCCACCTCATGGCCCGGATAGTACCGCCACTGGGTACGGTAAAGCTGCACCCCATCTTCATCAAGCGCTTCAATGGCAGGCGCCTTATCTTCCGCTACCTGGGGTTCAATTTCGACATACGTACGATTCGGCAACGTCGCTTTGCGGATGAATTCTTCGCGATCTAGTGGCAATATCGTCGAGAGCTTCTCATAAATAGCGGCAGCGTCGGTAATCATGGTCGGATTGACAGCGAGCACGTAGCCAGACTTCATACTGGCAGCACCGACCTTCTCACCGTCTTTGGTGGTGTAGTAGATAGTGCCGCGGTCAAAAATATCTTGGGAAGTGTACACGTACTGCTTACGCGCTTTTTCTTGGTAGGTGTCCCCTTGTACCATCTGAACGTAATACAAACGAACGATCAGCAAAAAGCCAATAAAGAGAATAACCCCAGTGACGATACGGATTCGACTTGGGGTTGTCATCACACGTCGCATATTATTCAGCGCGAGTTCGAGATAAAGCCACGGCGGCCGGTACGCGTGAGACAAAAATCTTTTCGTTGGTCTCAGAGAGGGCCTCAGCGCTCGCAATACGCTCACTGACGGCATGCTGTGCCTCAATATAGGTTGACTCCAGAGCGGAAATCTCTGACTCAAGCTGGCGGGCGTCGTTACTTGATTCCTTGCGGAAGACTACATGCACCACCGACATAGACAAAAAGTACATGTACGCCACAATCAGAACGAACAACACAAACGACAAGGTAGTCACCCAAAAAGTTGGGTTCATATATGATGGCATTGTTTGTGGTATGTTCTGAAGGCGACTCATATGGGTGGTATTAAACAATTTTTTCGATAACTCGGAGTTTTGCGCTGCGGGCGCGGGGATTCATTTTGAGCTCTGCCTCGCTCGCAATGATTGGTTTTTTGGTGACCAAGACACCTTTTTGATCGTGTACAAAGGCTTTGAAAGCCAACTTCACTATGCGGTCCTCTAAGCTATGGAAGGAAATGATGGCGAGCCGGCCACCGGGTCGTAGATGCATAAACGCACTGTTGATGAAGGTTTCGAGAGTATCGAATTCATCATTCACCGCAATCCGCAGTCCCTGGAAGGACTTGGTGGCAGCGTGCGTCTTGCCCCGTCGGTATGGGCCTGGAACGGCACCTTCGATGATGGCGGCGAGAGCCTTGCCGGTGGTAATCGGCGCTTTGACCCGGGCTTCGATGATGGCCTTGGCGATACGGCGTGAGTAGTGCTCTTCGCCGTAGGCGTAGAGGACGTTCGCGATATCGCTTTCGGCCCAGTCGTTCACGATGTCGTGCGCGGTGAAGCTATAATCTTTAGCATCGCCGTAAGTCATCGCGAGTCCCACTTCATCATTAAATGAGAAGCCTCGACCAGCCTCGATAAACTGGTCCGTGCGCCAACCGAGGTCAGCGAGGACGGCGTCTACCGTTCCAATCCCCTCTTCGGTGAGGACCGTATCGAGATTGGCGAAATTTTCGTGCACCAATTTGATAGTCGCCTTCCCTTTGAGAGTCTCTTCTGCATAGGTGATGGCC
Organism: uncultured bacterium; assembly: GCA_937867625.1. Taxonomy (GTDB): domain Bacteria; phylum Patescibacteriota; class Minisyncoccia; order Phycocordibacterales; family UBA918; genus OLB19. The sequence goes on from CALMKR010000071.1 coordinate 3,059, forward strand.
TTATCATCAGCATCAAACCCGATGTATGTGCCGTCTTTACCTAATACCTTGAGCATTTCCTGCGCATGACCACCCGCTCCCAAGGTCGCATCTACAACGACGCTCGCCGATTGTAGGGCGAGCGCGCTGATAGCTTCCTGTTGTAAAACGGTAATATGCTCCATGCGCTCTTTCCATAGTTATGAAGAGGTTGTTAGAGTACGCCTATATCCGAGAGCTTCTCCGCGAGGGAGTCAGCCTGCATCTCGATACGAGCTACGTACTCAGTCCAACGATTATCATCCCAAATTTCTACACGATCATGGATTCCGGCGAGCACGACTTTACTTTCGAGCTTCGCAAAATCCTTCAAGAAATCTGGAACGAGAATTCGTCCAACACTATCCACCTCCACTTCCACTGCACCGGATAGAAAGAAGCGATTAAAACTTCGTGTGTCCGCGCTTCCGAGCGGGAGTTGACCGATTTTGTCGGTTATTTTCTCCCACTCGGCCTGCGGATACACAAAGAGACAGTTATCAAGACCTCGAGTAACAATCACCGTTGATCCAAGTTCCTTCCGCCATTTAGACGGTAAGGACAGCCGTTTCTTAGGATCAAGTGTGTGGCGATATTCCCCGATTAACATAATGTTGTCTTGATAGCTATTCCACTTCCATCCCTGACACCAGCCACCATCGGTGGAGCGATGCTGACTGCTGTCAGAGATAGTTGTGGATCTGTCTAGAACTTGCGTTCTATACCACTATCTCCCACCACAACTACACTATACACCACTTCATCCCACCCACAAGCCACTTGTGCACACAACATGGGGATTCTTGGTTAAATAGCAAAACACGAGTCTAATTGACTCGTGATAAGTGTAATTCCAATATTGGTTAAATATTAGTTAAAATTTGTGTAAATTTATTGTAATAGTAATTGGCGTAAAGCGAAAGCAAGTAAAGATGCACCCATGATTATAGGCGTCAATTGTCTTAAATATCTATTGTATATGTAACCTTCTTTTTCAGAAAAGAGAATATTCGGCTTATTATGAATGTATCTATAATAATACTTATTAGAAACTATTGGCGTAACACCTAGAAACAAAAGTAATATGCCTGCAATAAGTAGAAGTATTTCGTAATGCTCTAGAATAAAGTTTTGCATTTCCATATGAAATTATTTCTACCACTTTCTAAATATTGTTTGAGTCTGACTGATTAGTTGTAATAAGTTCAGCATCAACAATTCTTTTTGTATTAGGAAGATACCAAATTTTATATGTATATCCCATATCAAAAGAGTTCCGTGGGAAGTAATAGGCTGAAAAAATACTTCCGGGAAATTGTTCTAATGTCAGCTTTACAGACATTGCGCCTACGCCCGTTCTTGTATCGATTACTGTAACAACTATCTCTTCAGGTTGATTGTTTTTAATTAACATTTTCACATCTTTAATGTATGGCACTGTCAAACCATAGAAACCTAATAGAGTTAAAACAAAGATAGCTACTTTTGTCCAAAAGTCCAATTTGGATTTCTTAAATGACTTTTCTAACCAATTACCAGGTCCAAAAAAGATATTTACTTTTTCGAAAAGCAATATTATTCCAATCGGAATAATTAGTATACTCCATAGTCCTTGACCTAAAACTCTTGCTAACCAGATAGGTTCAATAAAAAGAACCAGAATGTACGGACCTAACAGGAGTAAAAGAACAGTGATTAATCCACGGTGTTTAAGGATACTTTTCATGCCTATTTACCTAAATTTTTATTAGCTTTTTCTAAATACCTAATTGAACCTGAATAGTCACCTGCTTGAAATGCTTTTGTAGCCTTGTCCACATTCCGTGTTGCAGCATCAATATTAGTTTTTGATGATCATTATTCCGAATAAAATTCAATATCTAGTTCAATGTTTAGATCAGCTAGTTTCTTTATACAATCTTTCGAAAAAGTATAGCCTATATTATCAGTGCCGTACATGCTTATATAAAACACTAAGCGACCTCCAGTTCTTGTGTGTTCTTGAAGACTATTCTTTACGTTCTGTAGATTTATTAATAACTTTTCTATAACAGATAAAAGACTTTTCTCTTCACACTCCATTACGTTATTTTCAACAGGAAAAAAGAAATAGGATTCTTTTCTTTTTCCTATTAATCTATCACCCGATTGTGTGAAATAGTCGTCACCTACCATCCAGATTCTACCGCTCGCCAAACCTATCTCTTTGCTCAAAATAGCAAGCAAATTTTTTAAATCTGCCGAAGGGTGGAAGGCTCGAAAGGTTACACTGAACTTAAAAGGGTTGTCTTTGGCCGTCATGTTTAATCGTAAGCTGATTTATTATTTAATAAAATATTTTGTACAGGCCGACAAGTCCAACAACCAGCGCTATGATGCGCATCGCATAGCGAATTAATTGTTCGTTGGGTCGCTTGATAGTAAGGAGGGCTGGTACCAAGATACTCACAAACACGAGCATGCCCGCGATGTCGAGGCCACGTTCTTTGTACCAGATAGCCATACCGATGAGTGAAGCACCGGCCACGAACAGTGCCGTAGCGCGTGGACCAAACTGCACCGCAATGGTAGTAGCACCGGCGGCTTTATCAACGGTGTAATCACGCATGGCACCAAGGGCATGGAGACACGCCGCAAAGATGGCGAGTACATACACGGCGTCAGGTAGTGGCGCATACGGCTGCATGAGCCAGTACCCTGCCCCGTAGACAAACACAACATAGGCTACGCCTGAGAATAGGACATCAAGTCCGGCGCGACTCTTGAGTCGTAGTGGCGGCACCGAGTAGGTCACACTCGCGAGTACCGCAAGGAGTGCAAAGATAAGTCCGTACGTACCGTGTGCAATGACACTCACAGTCGTGAGAGCAACAATAGCGACACCTACTCCCCACCAAATATATTTTTGTTCATTGTCTTTGTGCTTGCCACCCTCAAGCCGGCTACGTCTTTTGTCTGCGGCATCGATGTCGGCATCATAGATATCGTTGATACCATAAATAATCATGCCAAATGGCCAAGTCAGAGCGGCAACAAACAACCACTCATATACAGACCACTCCGAAAGTTGTCCACCACCCGCTTGGTAACCAAGTGCAAATATGAGCGGTACCAAAGGATACAGAAAAGGACGAGAGGTATAGAACCAGAGACTTATGAGTCGATATATAGTCATACGATTTTAATACATACAAACCCGCGCCAATAGCTGGCGCGGGTTTTAACTAGCTTTCACAGGCCTCGCAATCTTCTGGTGGCACATTCCCGACTTCCTGCTTTGGCTTCATGAGTGGGAACATCTGTGTCTCACGGAGTGGTAGCCCGGCCAAGAACGCGAAGAGTCGGTCACCAAAGCCGTAGCCACAAGTTGGTGGCATACCGTACTCGAGCATCTCAACGAATTCAAAGTCCGCCATCATCGCTTCCTCGTCCCCTGCTTCAAGGAGAGCCTTTTGGACTTCAAAGCGAGCGCGCTGATCATCAGGGTCATTAAGCTCACTGTAACCACGTCCCACTTCACTACCGGCGATAATCGGCTGGAACATCTCGACTGTTTCGGTACCAGGACGAGTCTTCGCCAGTGGTGCCACGAGCTTTGGATGATTCACCAAGAAAGCTGGACCGGCGATTTGTTTGCGACAGTATTTCCAGAGGGTGTCGGTGAGGCGTTCGCGGTTCTGGCCTTCGTACTTCACACCAAGCTCCACGAGCTTTGCTTCCATCTCTGCTTCAGTCGCAGTCAGGATATCGATACCGGTCTTCTCGCGAATAGTCTCTGTGTAGTCTATCTCTGCCCACTCATCAGCGAGATCAAAGGTGTGACCACGCATCTCAAACTTCGTCTGACCAAACACTTCTTTGGCAATCGTACGATAGAGGTCTCGGACGAAGGTCATACCATCGCGGTAGTCGGCATAGGCCCAGTAGAACTCAAGGTTCGTAAACTCCTGGAGGTGTTCTGGACTACTGCCCTCGTTGCGGTACGCCCGACCAATCTCAAAAGTCTTTGGGTAGCCGGCGGCCATGAGGCGCTTCTGCCAGAGCTCACCAATACAGATACGCATGTAGACCGGCATGTCGTAGTCGTTGTGCCAGGTCTTAAAGGGTCGGGCTTCAGCGCCACCGGTGGTCACCTCAAGGGTCGGAGTCTCAACTTCAAGGAAGCCATGATCAACCATAAACTGACGAGTCACCGCCCAGAACTTCGCCTTCTTCACGAAGAGGTCGTGGAGGTCCTGATTCATGAGGATGTCGAGGTAGCGCTTGCGGTAGCGAGCTTCTTCATCTTTGATACCGAAGTGTTCAGATGGAATTGATTCAAGCGCCTTGGTGAGCACGCGCCAGGCAGTCACGCCTACGGCCTTCGTCTCGCGCTTGGTGACAAACGGCACACCAGTTGCCTCGATAAAGTCGCCCGCATCAATGGCATCGGCAAAAAGATTAAAGAGGTCGTCACCGAGCTGGTCTTTGGCTAAGAAGAGCTGGAGCTTCTGTGTACCATCAAAGACATCGACAAAAGCTGAACCGCCATGGAGACGAACGGCCATAACGCGCCCAGCGATAGTGACCGCCGTATTCCCGGCTACAAGCGCATCAAACTGCGCCAAAACCTCCGTACCGGTATGGGTCT
>CALMKR010000072.1 GCA_937867625.1 uncultured bacterium
AAAACCTTCAGGACCTAGAGTAATCTCTTTCAATATATAGCTATCCCTAACTCGTTTACGTTCTTTTTCATAGAATAAAGGATCTGTAGATTTTTGACGCTCTCTACGTTCTTTCCCCGCAGCAACACGACAGATTTTACAATCACTAGCTCTACCATCTTTAGCACGTTTATCTTTAGGGAAATACTCTAAGGACTTTTCACACTTACACTTAGTACATATCTTAGTTATCATATCTCACTATTATATCAACTGGTGATAGTAAGCAAAAAATCCTTGAGTTTAATATCGTCGCCAGATACAACTTTCCAATGTTCCTCTTTAACCCAAGGTAGGTTTATTGTACAAGTAAACATCTCAGTATCTTCCCGACCCGGAGTACAAGTACTCACATTCATCGGTAAAAATGACATTTTAAACCCGTGAGCTTCAGCAATCATCGGACCAGCCCAAGCCAAGAAGTGTTGCGTTAAATCCACAACCTTCTCGCAAGTACCTTCGCTCCTAGCTTCTATTAGAATCTGAGCCACTCCATCGATTAACAACATGTTGGTACTATTTCTGGTTCCTTGACTGGCATATATACCTCTGCCTTGAGCCAAGTTATCCGTCAGACCTACGGGTTTTACTGCGTACTGACCACGACTAACAAGTATACGAGGTTTAAGCTCAACTCCAACCTTATTAAAGTTATTGATAGTGTCTATTTCTATATGAGACTTCTTGACATCTTCAGACCAACGTAGATCGTCCGGAGCATGATTCTCGTAAAAATAACGTAAAGGCCTTACAATTAAAGCTGATAAGTAGGCTGGTGAAAATATCATTGGTAATTTGTCGGTATAGCTTGTTTAGCCAAATCGAATTCTATGCTTTCTTTTGCTAACTCAGTTAGGCTCAATACTTGCCTTACCGGTACTGTTTGTAGTTCCGTTTGAAGTATATGATCCACTCTATATAGCTTCCAATCAGGAACTCTCAATACAACGTCAAATACTTCTATGCTGGGATAAGCTACGGTCCAGGCTGGACTTGTGTTTTGTTCTTCTCTACCTTGATACCTAAAGTTGGAATCATTAGGAGTAGGCTCATATTGTATCAATGTCTTAAATCCTGGAAAGTATCCACCTTCAAAAGAAGTACCTAGACAAACAGGGCAGTGATCTTGTGTAACCTTTTCTATAGTAGGATTCCAGCAATTCGTACAACGCATACCATAGTGTTTTCTACGGAATAGATACGTTTCAACACCGGTAAACTTGGTAAGTAACAGCATCTCACGACGCTGTATTTCTTTAGCTCTTATCTCTACCCAATTGGTACGTTTATTTTCCCAAGTTGTAGGCAGTCCTTGAATTCTACGGCCATCCGGGAGCTCACATTCAACTAAATACCAACCCTGCATAAACTTACTGAAGTCCATTGTAGTAGTGTCTTTGAAGAAGTTGCTATTGATAGGAGTAGGGGTAATCTTACCCCAGGGTCCTGCATTAGTCTCAGCCCTATATACGTCGAACAGGCAATTACCCCATTCTGAGGGAACGGAGAATTCCACTACTATCTGTTTATAGAAGGTAGGGTAGCATTTGGCCTGGATGTAGCCGGTCTCAACCGTTCGCTGTAAGGGAAGGTTATAGAAGGTAGGAAAGAATCCTGGAAGGTGAAAACCAAAACCTAAACTCATTTATATAGCTCCCCATTTCCCTTAACAACTCTACTTATAGTTTGTTTACTTACGTTAAACTGTCTGGCAAATTGTGCTTGAATACCGAAAACATAAGGAGTGGATTGTATTATCCTAATTTGTTCTTTTGAAAGTTTAGTTCGAGTAATAGCGGAGGATATGATTCCTCTTCTAAACTTCTCGGTTATGGTGGGGGACTTACCAAGCTTAGCTACTGATAATTTATGTTTGGTTTCTGAAGATAATTTTCTACCAGATCCCATACCCCTACAAGATTCTCTTATTTTTCTTTTTGATTCTTCAGAATGTCTATTGCCTAGCTGACTGCCAGCTACCTTACATATGTTGTATCCATACTCTCTATCGTAACACTTCAATGCATCTAGGTGAAATTGTTCCTTCTGTATCAATAGCTTAGGATTCGATACTTCTTCTAGGATGGAGAAAATAAAAATGCTCTCTCCGTATTTATTAAAAGCGTTTTGAAGATAAATAGAGTGATGCTTGTTATTTCGAAGTCTAGAGAGATGGACGTCTCTACGGTCAAAAAAACTCATAGCAGAGCCTACGTATAGTTTTCCATCTATAGTATTCTCTATTTTGTATATGCAAGATATTTTTTCCACGATTACCACGTAGGGAAATAAGCATAATCAGAACGAACCATACCCCAACCGTCTTCTATGTTTGCTTGTAATTTTATCGCTTTGGCTGAAGTTGCAAAAGCTGCTTCGTACATTTCTGCAAGTCCTACATAAAGTTGACTTCTCTCTTCTACAGGTATATTAATACCGCCATCGCTGTAGTTCATAGTATTACGAGCTAATAGGGCAGCTTGCCCTGCAAATAGATTGGCTAATGTACCGTAAAGTAATAGTGTACGGGAGGGGAATGTAAAAAGGTTGGTTGAACCAATTGGGATGATCATGTTAAAACGATCAACCGCCATCTCCATGGCCAACTGAATCTGAGTAGGTGCGAATTCATTGTCATCCAGAAGATGATTCTTCTCGACTTTATCCTGGATGAACTCG
>CALMKR010000073.1 GCA_937867625.1 uncultured bacterium
AATAGTTCGATTCGCTGGCCCGGAGGTTCGTTTGCAGAAAGAACAGGTGCAGATCGATTGTACGACTTAACATTTCCAGATATCTACAAGGAACCAGCTCCTGGAGAAGCGGGTTATGATGCTGTTGCACAAAAAGGACTCACTGATGTGATGGCGTATGCGGTCGAAAAAAACCTACCGTTTGTAATGGTTATTCCAACCGAGCCATATTTCAACAATGTGACCCAAGGACAGACCCACCTGCGTGACTTCATGGTTAAGTTGGTGCGCGGTGATTATGGTCCGCTACCAGCTAGTATTACGTTAGAAATTGGTAATGAAAACGCATCAAAAGGTTGGGTGAACAATAAGTTTACCCCTGGTCCTGGTTCGTATGGATACGTGACAAACGCATTTCTAACTACTATCAATAGTGTACTTACGAGTACTACTTTAAATCCACAGAAGAAGCGGGTGGATGTAGCTATTTGGATTGGATCTACCGAAGGTGGCATGAAAAACATCTACAATCAGATTTCAACCGCTAATCTAAAAACGGTGGATGGATTTGTGCATCATATTGGGTTGGTGGGTAACATTAATGAGTACGATTTTGCTACCACCACACGTAAGCTTGCTGTAGCAAAGAGTTTTTGGAATACCGCCTGGGGTGGACGAAATGTGCCAGAAATGAAAATCATCGCGACAGAATGGAATGTTGGAGGTTGTTCAAAACCAGCTACTCCAGCTGGATATCTGCCGTATGATGTTGGTGCTAGACAAGCCCCAACAGTAGTAAATACCTTCAGTCAGATGATTGGCGGTGGACTTGATACTGGTATGTTGTGGGGCGTTCAGGGCTGCATCTCACAAATGCTGTGGTACAAGGGTGAAACTATCTCACACGGTGGGCATGCCTTCCGAATGATGTCTGAAAGTCTCCCTGGGACACAGCTGCTGGCGGGAAAGGTGAATACCTCAGGTTTTTGGACTCGCACTGGTACCAACTACGATGTGATTGGGTATCGTGACACAACCAAGATGGTGGTATTCGTATCCGCTGGCGATATCCCTTCATCAGGACTTGATGTGACCGTCAATTTGACCAATATTGGTACTATTAAGTCAATTACCACTGAGACTGTTAAAACCACTCTGACTGAACCTGGCGACCCAAGTCCAGATGATGACCGCATCTATGAAGCCCCAGTTATCTCAACTGGTACGCTGACACCAGTTGGTAACAGCTTTACGTACCGCCTCACTGAGGACTACGAACTCGCTCGAGTGATTGTTAATCGATAGGAGTAGAGTTATAAAAATCCGTCCATAAGGGACGGGGGGGTGGCAGGCGGGGGACCAAAGTCCCCCGCCTTTGCTGCTTCATGGGGCGTCCGACAGCACGCGGGCGAGATCGAAGAGTCGGCGACGCTGCGCCTCGGGGATGGCGTAGTATGAGCGCACCAGATCGAGTGCCTCCTTATCCATTGTGGGGTCGTTGACGACAGCTGTTTCGCCTTCGGCCAGTCCTTCGAAGAAGAAATCAATCTTCACGCCCATGGCATCAGCGATGTCCCACAGCCGGGAAGCACTGACCCGGTTCAACCCGGTCTCGTACTTCTGGATCTGCTGGAATTTCACTCCAACTTTGTCGCCCAGCTGTTCCTGCGTCATTCGCACCATCCAGCGACGGTGGCGGATGCGATTACCTACGTGAGTATCGACGGGATGTGCCATTGTCAGGCTCCTTGCCTTGGCGGCCAATATGGCCAGGTTTCATCTGTGATTATTAAAACATATTTTTGCAATAATAGCAATTATATGGTCAAAACAAGACCGCAGGCCCATGGCCTGCGGTCTTGGTATCTGTCGACCGTTACCGCACTATCCCGAGGAGCTGACGCATCAGTTGAATCTCTTTTGATTGTGATGCAATAATTGCTTTACTCAGAGTCTCGACTTCTTTATGTTCGGTCACTCCCTGTACACTATGGGCCATCATAATGGCACCCATATGGTGCATGATCATATCCTCGAGGAAGACTGTATCAAGTGCGGCCCCACTGAGTTTCGAGAGATCATGCATCATTGGTTGGTATTTACCTGATGGTATGTATGGGGTGCTATACCACGCCTGGTACCAGGTCTTCATATCGGCAATTTCTTTTTCCTGGGCGGTCACGATACCTTCAACCAGTGTCTTTATTTCTGGCGTCGTGGCTCCACGGGCGAGGACTTCTTTCGCTGTCACGACCGCTTCCTCGTGGTGGGGAATCATCTCGGTGAGGAATTCTTTTTCGGTAGCGACCATCATCATGCCACCACCCATCATACCCATACCCTGACCCGCAGTATTGGTATGGTTGGCAGTAGTGTTGTTGCCCATCATCGAGCCGTCTGGCATCTGGTGCATGCCCATTGGCATTTCGTCGAAGCGATCTTTGCCGTCACGGTCGATATGAGACCAGTTATCAGAGACCGAGGCGAGTCCGTAACCACCTAATCCTCCGACGATCAACGTCCCAATAGCGATCAAGATTGTATTGTTCATAGGAGTATTGTACTCCTATTTGTGAGGTCTGTCCCAATGGCGGCTTTTCTTCTTGCCTTAATTCTTCGGGAAGAGCGCTGTCAATTCATCTGATTGGAAAAACAGTGTACCTAAGTAGCCAAAGCTATATGATTGTCCACCAGTGGTGACTTTTGAGCCTGCTACCTGCGGATTTGCTTTTGGCACAGACGCTGAAAATCCAAGGTTAAATAGTGTCACGAGAATATCCGGTCGGTCTGCTACATCGTAGCCAGCGGCCTGCCACTGCGCAGAGATTTGCTTGAGGTAGATGGCCGTGTAGAGGTAGGAGTAGTAGTGATCTTTTTCATTCGTGAGGCGAGCAAATAGTGCTGCGTCAGTATCACTTTGTTCGCTCTCCGTATACGCAAGGAGGGCAGCAGTAGCTGCACCGGTATAAAATGGTGAACTCGTACTCATGATATTTTGCTCTATCTGTCGAGCCGTTTCTTGTTTGATGCCGGTCACCCCGAGTGAAAATTGCGACATGCTCCCGAGGAGCTTGAGTGGTTCAAAGTAGCGCTTAAAGACATCGCGGTTGTCGGTAAAAAAGCGAGTTTGTTCTGGCACGACCGTGGCCGCAATCATGCGGGCATCTACGCCAGTTTCTTTAGCGACACGACTGATGACGTCTGCATCTTTCTCGAGTCCACCTTTGACCACATCCCAGTAGATAGTCTCGTTCCATTCACAGGGCTCAGTCTGGGAGAGGGGAGGCTTACAGCCATTGGTCTGCTCGCCCACGGGTACATCTGTACCATCATTGGTGGTGACAAAGGTCGGTACTCGGCCAAAGAAGGCGTTACGCTCGATAATTGAACCAGGGACATTGAGGAGGTCGTGCTGCATAGCAAAAAAGACACTAACCGTAGCGAGGCCAATCAGGGCCAAGGCACTAATAATGGTGAGGCAAATATAGTAGAGTACGCGCTTCATGGCAGTAGTATACCGTTTGATGAAGGTTTTATATAGGGTGACCCAGACCGAGACACTTATCGAACTGGAATATTTCCACATTTGAATCAGACCACTTTCCGGAAAAAAGTGGAAGTCCTCGAAAGTTCGGCAATTGTACCTTTTGGTGACCCTACGGAGAATCGAACTCCGATTTCTTGGATGAGAACCAAGTGTCCTAGCCGTTAGACGATAGGGCCATAAAATGCCGTAGCATTCGTGGCGCTATCATACCAAAATTCACTGAAATTGCTAGCGTCAAATCTTTAGTCGGTGGTATACTGGCGGGCATTTGGAAATGTGGCTGAGAGGCTGAAGGCAGTGGTTTCGAAAACCACCATCGGGGCAACTCGATCGAGGGTTCGAATCCCTCCATTTCCGCAGGAATTTGGAATGTTAGTCCCAAAGAGGGATTTGAAAATCCTTGAGTATATAGCACGGAGCGTGAGCGAGTACGATACGAAAGGTGTACCGAACATGTAATGTTCGAATCCCTCCATTTCCGCCTGTATAAAATTCCGCTGTTAAAGCGACTTTTTATTAGGCGGAAATGAGGAAGTGATTAGACATCACTTCCGTGGGGAATTCGAAAACCTTTTGAGTATATTTTATGAGCTGAACGAAATAAAATATCCAAAAGGTGTACTGGTCGTGTAGCGACCGAATTCCTCCGCTTCCGCAAAAAAGCAGACCCGCGCCATGGTGTTTGGCGCGGGGAATTGTTCACGGGAGCAGGCGCAGAGCCGCTGTCAGATAGCCGGTGGCCATGTTCCAGTCGATGGGTTCAAGTGCGTTCCCTGATGGGCGAAGTTTCCCTTGGGCATCGATAGAGATGTCGGGAAATTCTTCAAGCAGAGGAACGACCAAGTCCATGCTGGTTGGCCCGAGTCCGCCAGCGGCAACAAGACCAATGTCGGGGAGAGTGTCCCTGATGGCACGCAAGAACGGGAGCAGTCCCGTCGCGTCCATGCCGAGTCCTTTTCCCATGCTCTTGTCGAGGAGGACGTGGTGCGCGATTTTCTCATACGCACGCAGCCTCCTGGCGATTTCTTGAGCATCCCCTTGCGCCTCCTCGATAGCATGTTTGCCCACTTGGACAATCAGCTCTATTTCTTTGCCGGCGGCTTCAAGCGCTTTTGAGATATGGTCAGGGTTCGGCCAGGCCATATCGAGTTGCAGGGCTGTGATGCCGTTGCCGCCAAAGCCGATGGCTCTGGCAAGGTTCGCTGCTACATCCACGGCGTCATAGTCGGCGTAGTGGAGACAGTTCATGGCGGCGGCATTACCAAAGATAGCGGCGACGTCTTCGTTGCGAGGGAAGGCGGCGCTCCATTTGGTAGGGAGTCCATTTAAGGTCTTGTAGCTCATCATGACCCCGACATGCAAGCGACGAGGCCGGAGCGATTTGGGATGTGCCTTCATGATTTCGAGCATGGCGTTAACCTGCTCTACGTTCATGAAGTCGGTGATTCCAATATACGGCGGGCGCATTTCAGGTTCCTTTCCTTTGTGTCCATAAAGATAATACAATTTTTGGCAGTAAAGTCCAATTGAATCCTAATTCTGTTATAATCACCTCACTATGGATAAAATGAAAAGTACTATCTTGGAAGAGATAGCTGCCGAGCGAAAGGAATTACGAGTACAAATAGTCCTAACCGTGCTCACTGCGGTGGGACTTATTGGAGCAGTCATCGCGAGTCTTTTGGGCGAATCACTTTGGGTCGTGTACGGACTCTACGCTCTCGCGTATCTCGCAGGAGGTGCGCCAGCGGCGAAGGAAGCGATACAGTCGCTACTACAAAAGGATCTCAACATCGACCTGCTCATGGTGCTCGCTGCACTCGCTGCCGCTGGAGTGGGTGAAGTGCGAGATGGTGCGATTCTTCTCTTCCTCTTTAGTCTCGCCGGGACGCTTGAACACTATGCGATGGGGAACACAAAGCGGTCGGTTGCGGCACTTATGGACATGCGACCAGACGAGGCGAATCGTCTACGGTCCGATGGACAGACCACGCAGCGGGTGGCAGTGGAACTGCTCGCTATCGACGATCGAGTGATTGTCCGTCCCGGTGAACGTATCCCGATAGACGGTGAGGTAGAAAAAGGCGTTGGGGCAGTGAATCAGGCACCAATCACCGGTGAGTCGGTCCCGGTAGATAAGACACCGGGAGATAAGGTCTTTGCTGGTTCAGTGAACCAAAATGCGGTGCTGACCATCCTTGTCACTGCCCCAGCCGCCCGTTCGACCCTCTCGCGAATGATACAGCTTGTGATGGAAGCCGAAGATATGAAGTCACCCAGCGAACGCTTTAGTGACTGGTTTGGGCAGCGGTATACCTTTGTGGTCTTGTTCGGAAGTATTGCGGCCCTGGGTATCTTTTTGCTCATTGGTATGGAGACAGCCGAAGCCCTCTATAAGGCTGCGACACTGCTCGTAGTCGCGAGTCCGTGTGCGATTGTGATTAGTGTGCCGGCAGCGGTACTGTCGGCCATTGCCGCAGCGGCTCGGCACGGTGTCCTCTTTAAGGGTGGGGCAGCGCTTGAAGATTTTGGTAATGTGTCCACCATTGCTTTTGATAAAACCGGAACACTCACCGAAGGGAAGATGGCAGTGTCTCACGTGACGGTACTTGATGGGGAAGAGACGGAATTTTTCTCGATTGTGGCGACGCTTGAAGCTGAGTCTGATCATCCACTGGCGCGCAGTATTACCGAGTATCTCGCTGAGCGTAGCGTACGCCGACTCGAGGCACATGATGCGGCAGCGATTCCTGGGCAGGGTGTGATTGCAACTATGGGTGGCGTCCGCTACTGGGCGGGTAACCAAACGCTCCTCACCAGTGAACAGGCGAGTATGACAACAGAAGTAGAAGCATTCCTTGAATCGCTCGAAGTACGCGGTGAGACGCCGGTGATTGTGGGACAAGGACAGACTATCCTCGGGGTAGTGGCGCTCTCAGACGTAGTACGACGTGAGTCGGCCGGCATGATTAAGTCGCTTTACGCAGCCGGGGTAAAGCAGGTAGTAATGCTCACCGGGGACACGAAGCGCGTGGCGCTCGCAGTCGGTGAAGGCCTCGGACTTAAGGAAGCGCATGTCTTTGGGAATCTTTTACCAGAAGACAAGGTGACTCAGATTGAGGCACTCACGAAGACTGGCCCCGTCGCCTTTGTGGGAGATGGGGTGAACGATGCGGCGGCGCTCGCCACCGCGCGGGTTGGGATTGCGATGGGGGTCGCTGGGACTGACGCGGCCCTTGAGGCAGCTGATGTGGCACTTCTCTCAAGTGACCTGCGGAAGCTCGTGTACACGTACACCCTCTCACGCCGGGCCAACCGTATTATTCGCCAGAACCTCTACTTTGCCTGCGGTATTATGGCCATCATGGTGGTAGCGACCATCTTCACGACCTTCCCGTTGCCGCTTGGTGTGATTGGACACGAAGGTGGGACGCTCCTTGTGGTCGCTAACGGCCTCCGACTTCTTTTTATGAAAGAGGAGAAACTGGGGTAATGCACCCACTTACGCAGGGGTTTTTGTACAGAGTTATACCGAAGTTTCCCACGGGCTTATCCACGGGTTATACACAGTATGTTGCAAAATAAGCTCCGTATGATGATTGACGTTGTGTATTGACCTATTGCGGAGGTGTGAGACCATATACACAGGTCGACATGGTGGTGATTCTCCATACTATGATTCCCTTTGAGGGATCGGAGCATGCCGACCAAACTCTACGTTGTACAAAGCAAAAAGCGCCCGGCTGGGGCGCTTTTTGCGTTACTGAAAATTTCTTTAGCGAGCCTTCAGTGTGACGTAGATATCTTCAAGTGCTCGGACGGCGTCACCTGCGGCGATGTTGTTTTGGTGGTACTTTACGTTCGTACAATCACCGGCGGCCCAGATACCAGGGGTGGTCGTTTGCTGGGTCCAGGGGTCAATTTCGACGCGACCAAAGGCATCAAGCGTGACGGCGTCCTTGGCATAGGTGGTGTTCGGGAGCATACCAGCTTCGACAAAGATACCACCAACCGCGATGGTCTTTTCTTCACCACTCTCCGTCTTGTACGTGAGTCCAGTAACAAACTGTTCACCTAAGACAGCAGTTGGTTCGGCGTGGGCGATGGCGGTCATGTTCGGGTGAGCGACTACCTTCTCGACTGTGATGGCATCGGCCTTAAATTCACTACGAGAGAGGAGGGTAACGCTCTTGGTGTACGCGAGGAGCTGAGCTGCGGTTTCAAAGCCGGCGTTCCCACCACCAATCACGACGACATCCTGTCCGGCAAAGAGTGGACCATCACAGGAGGCGCAGTACGTGAGTCCTTTGTGTTCGTAAGTGTCTGCTCCCGGGATAGAGAGACGGCGACGAGCGGAACCAGAAGCTATGAGGACGGCCTTGGCTTCAATGGTTTCGCCAGAATCAAGAGTGACCGTATGACTCCCATCGCCACGGGTGAGGAGGGTAGCAAGGTTGTTCTTCACGGTCACATACTCACCAGCGTAGGACGTGAGGTGTGCCTTGAGGTCGGAAGCGAGCTTGTCGCCACTAATAGATGGGGTACCAATCCAATTTTGGATATCAGTTGAAACAATACTTTGACCGCCCCAGTCTTTGGTGATGAAACAGGTAGTGAGGCGCTTGCGTGCGGCGTAGACACCAGCTGATACTCCAGCTGGTCCGCCACCGATAATGACGAGATCGAACATACAAAAACAATCAATTTAATTAGGCCAATAGTGTACCACGGTCGCGTTGACGAGTATACCCACAGGGGGTATACTCGTCCACATATGAAACCAATCGTCAACCGACTGAAGCGGGTTGA
>CALMKR010000074.1 GCA_937867625.1 uncultured bacterium
CGACATTCTTCGGTAACAAGAAATCACCCGACCGCTGTGAGCCGATGACTACATCACCCGCTTTGAGGTTAATCATCGCAGTTTTATAGCTACTGGCTTTTTCGGGGAGCTTAAAGGCGAGACGGAGTTCGGCTTCTTCTGGTGCAGAGACAATCGTAAAGTAACGACGAGTACCACGACTATCAGTCTTTTTATGTGGCACCATCCACTCGATATACTGCCCTGCCTTAAAGTGAAATCCTGCCGGTTTTGGAAACGAGAACTCATAAATCGATGGGGTGATTTTTCGAAGACCCGCAAGCTTCAAAATCAACTTTTGTCGCTGCGCAAATGGTGCGAGGGCTAGGTTACCAACCACCAGTGCCAATTCAGGAGAAAAACTAATTGGACCAATGGCTGGCAAAAATGCGACCGACGCTACCACAATAGCGTAAACATACCGCATGTTTTTTTGGCTGGGCATCGTAAATGGCTCGGTAAGCATAAAGAATCCCAAAAAGAAGTACGGGTACGAAATGAAAAAAGTCGAGAGAAGTTCAGGCATCGGAATTGGTTCGCGCCACATCAGGAGCATATAGATAAGAAATGCTGCTCCTAGAAAGACAGCCACCATATCGAGACGCTTCACCTTTTCAGCCACCAAAATTCCCCCAATAATAATTGGTACACACAAAACCATTGATGCCACCCACCAAGTGCCGCCACCAAATCCAAAAAGCGAGCCCAACACCAAACCTGCCGCAACCGGGTTCACCAGGTGTTGTTTTTTGTATACCACCACGTACTTACTCGCCATCGCGAGTGCGGTAATAGCGGCAGAAGCAAACAAATCAGCCGGCGCTGTTGACGGTAGCAATAGAAGTATCAAAATAAGCGCAGTAATCACCGAAGAATAGTGCTGCATCGGTACCTTAGTGGCGAGAGCACAGAGCGTGTTCACAAACAGCGCAGTAGACATAATGACACCGGCACTCAAGATGAGTTCGAGTGGCGTAAAACCAATGTACCCAACAAACGAGGACGTCAGCGCTACAGCGTAGATAGCAACAAGAACTTGCATAATTACTCCATACATTGGGGTGCGATCGAGGTAGAGTAAAGGTAGGCGTGTAACGTTTTGGATAAAACTTTGCATATATTCCTAGTATACATCGTTTGATAGCCGCGGGAGCAACTTCCCTGTATACTTGTGACGTTATTCTTAAAAAGATATTTCTATGCCAATAGTTCTTATTATTATCGGAATTATCGGATTAGCAGTAGCGATTGGACTCGGTGGTTACTTCCTCCGTCCCGAAGAAATCGTTACTCCTGTTGCAGACACTGAATTACCTGCCGCTCCTGAAGTAACCGATGGTGCTACTGTGCCAGTTGAAGAAGGTGACGATGCGGCGACTGGTGGCAATGTACCAACAGAAGAAGGTGATGCCCCAGTTCCAACTACTCCAGTAGCGGGAACACCAACCAAGCCTGCTACCCCAGCCACACCAACTACCCCGACCACTCCAACTACTCCTGCTACTCCCGCAGCTCCTGCTACCACTTATACTGATGGCGCCCACACGTCGAACATCACCTACCGTGCTCCAGAAAACTCTAACCACACAATGGCAGTCACCCTCACTCTTAAGGGCGACATTGTAACAGCGAGTTCAATTACCTACGGTGGTGACAAAGTTGGTGAATCAAGTCAGTACCAGAATCGCTTTATGAATGCCTACCAGGCACAGGTGATTGGCAAGAAACTTGATTCGATCAAGCTCTCACGTGTCAGTGGTGCCTCACTGACGACGGGCGGCTTCAACGATGCTGTCGCCAAGATTAAAGCTTCCGCTACCAACTAAGTAGTCATGAATACCATCACCATCACGGCCCTCGGGACACACTGGTGGATTGAGGTCTTCGATGACATAAGCACAGAGCGTCGTGATGGAATCAGCGATTCCATCACGACGCTCTTGTCGTCTATCGAGAACCGCTTTTCACGATTCAAAGATGACTCGCTCGTAGGTACCCTCAATCGTGAGCGTACCGTCGTGACCACCGACCCCGATCTCAAGGTACTCATTGGTCATGGCCGAGACATGTATCGCAAGACCAAGGGAGCTTTTAACATTCTCGTTGGAGACGCGCTCATTGCTCGCGGCTACGACAGCAACTATTCACTCATTGCCATGGAGCGAGCGGTCGAGATCGGGAACCCGCTTACCGATCTCGACTATCTCGACGACACCTGGCGTCTATCAGTCGGTCTCCTTGACCTTGGCGGCATCGGCAAAGGTTGGGCGATTGATCAAATTGCGGAGCTGCTGCGAAACGAAGGTATTGTCGAATTCCTCATCAATGGCGGTGGTGATATGTATGGTACGAGTGAGTACGGTAAGCCGATTACCGTCTACCTCGAGCACCCAACCGAAAAAGACGTGTACCTCGGTTCTGCCACCATCGAGAATCAGGGCTTCGCCGCCTCGAGTCCGCACAAGCGGCGTTGGAATACGAGCCGGGGTGAGATGAGCCATATCATCGATGAGATACCAGACCTTGATGCAAGCTTTGTGATTGCTGATGATGCAGTCACAGCTGACATGCTTGCCACCATTGCCCTTCTCCTCCCATCCACCGATTTTGTTGAATTAGCTCTCGCTGAAGGTGTACAGCACGCCCTCTTTAGCGCTACTACTGGACGATTTGAGACCACCTCGGGATTCCCTTTTAATCCCCTAGAGTAAGACAAAAAGCGGCCAAAATGCAAGCATTTTGGACGCTTCTGCTGTACCACACGCGACCCTGTAAGAAATCCTCCCTTCCCCCGTCATAGGGTTGGGAAGAGGAAGACGAGGCAGACCCCGGACGGGATCTGCTTATCATCCAAATCAGTACAGAAGGAAATGCGAGATGGAATCTCGAAGTAAAAAGTTCGCCACCGCCCTCATCGTTATCAGCACCTTGCTGGCAACCCCGAGCGCGGCGACGAATGTCCCACGATTCGCAAACGACACTGAGCAAAGTGACTTCATTCGTCAGGCCATCATCAAAAGGTTCCCTGACGACTATGACATAATGCTCGCCATCGCGTATTGCGAAACGCGGTCAAGGCCATTCATCCATTGGCTCGAAGACGGCTCCCTTCGTCCTCACGATGCAGGAGCATCAACCGCCAGTGGAATCTACCAAGTGCTCGTCGGGTATCATAAGGAGGCTATCGACGAGATGGGGCTCGACATGAGCAACCTCGACGACTACCTCACCTTCGTCGAACGTCTCAAGAACGAGAGTCCAAACTACGGGGCCTGGGACGAATCACGTTCTTGCTGGGAATCCAGAATTGGCTCCGGTAAGAAATAAGCACGACGAGTCGCTCGTCAAACGCCCGCCGACCAGTTTCGGCGGGCTTCTTCATATCTGCTATAATCACACATATGACACTCCCGAGCCGAGCCGAAGCGGAAGTCCTTCTTCGAACGTATACCACTGACCCATACCTACTCCACCATGCCGCCATGGTCGGTGCCGCTACGGCCGCCTACGCCGCCGTCTATGGCGAAGACGAACATCTCTACTGGCTTACTGGTTACCTCCATGATATCGACTACGAACAGCATCCGACCCTGCACCCCGGACCGTCACTAGAGTGGTTTCGTGACTGGGGTTATCCCGAAGACTTGATCCATGCAGTTGAAGCCCATGCCGACGGCTTTAATGGCTACACGACCAAACCCGCAAGTAACCTCGCCCGAGCACTCATCGCCTGTGATGAAATCTGCGGTATCTTTTATGCGTACCAAAAGCTCAACCCGATTCCCTACGGCGAGATGAAAATCTCATCAATCGTAAAGCGCCTCAAGGAAGAAAAATTCGCACCTGGTATTAGTCGCACTCATATCTACGCCGCTGTCGAAGGTCTTAGTATCACGCTCGAGTCACATATCGAACGACTCATCGCAGCACTGGCTGTACTTGATTAACTCTACAACAACCGATAGCGTGATCAAAAAACCATCAGACAAGGCGCATGAGTAAGGAAATATGAGACGTATGTGGGTATACGATGAATGTTTCCGAGCGAAATGCAACACAGTATGAGGGGTTTTTGGACACACTTTAAACTAAAAGTAACGGTATACTATTCTTATGCTTGGTCAATTTAGTCTCAGAGTCTACGAACTAGCCCTCAGTATTCCTCCGGGTCGGGTCACTACCTATGGTGCGATTGCCCGCGCTGCAGGTGGTGGACCAATGGCCTCACGCAGTATCACGAGTATCTTAGGAAAAGCGCCAAATCCGCGTGCCATCCCCTGGCACCGGATTGTCTACGCCGGCGGCAAAGTCTGGCTTGATAGTGAACACGAAGCCACTCGGCTCAAGATGTACAAAAAAGAAGGTATCGAAATAACCCCAAAGGGCAAAATAAAAAACTTCGAAGAAATCTTTTACGACTTTACCGAATAAGCACTGTGCCTGCCTACACTAAACTCTGTGACTATATTCGAAGCGCAGTCCTCATAGTTCAATCTTTGTTTGGTGACAATGCCAAGACAATAGTGAATGAAATACCCTATATTTCGCAATTTGCATCTTTAGAATATGCTGAGAAAGTAATTGTTGATAAAACTTCTGCCGCAGAAGATCCCAACTGGCAAAAAACTGGCGCTGCGACCATAGATGAATATGTGGCGTGGGTAACAACTACTTGTGGTATGGCATGTACCGCGATGGCAATCAAGCATTTTCTAAACAAAGACATCGGAACAATAACATTGGCAAAAGATGCCATACCGCATGGTGTGTATAAAAATCATGACGGAATACTTTCCGGTCTGCAATACCGGGAGTATGTAAAGTGGGTCCCGAAATATATGTTACAAGCCGACCTATATCGATACCTAACACTGTCTGGTATTCGTCATTTGTTATCACAGGGTAAATTAGTCATGGTATCAGTCAATCCAAATATCCGAGGAATAAACTCAGCGGTTACCAACCAGGTTGGTGGCCATATTGTATTGGTTACTGGGTATGATACTGATACAGTAACAATTCATAATCCATCAGGATTTCACAGCAATGGAAGTTGCGCCAATTACATACTTCTAAATTCTGATTTTATGACTTACTTTGCCAAACGCGGAATTGCAATCCAGCCTTCAGTGTAACTTTGAGTGACGAGGTTTAGTATATAGTCATAGGTTATGGACACAACCGAACGTGGACAATTTAGGAGCATCGAGATGGACGACCTGACAACATGGGAAAATCACCCAATGTGGAATAATGAACTGTCGAAAAATTCTTACATTTTCCCGGTCAACATACCGGCCAGCAGCGCAAAAGCTCAAGGCCAGGCGCTTTCAGATGGTATCCCTGCTGAAGAAATATACACAGTTGGTCACTACATCTGTGCCAAAAGTCCACAAACGCATCGTGCTGCTTTCAAGCACGCGGTTGATTTCCTCGTTCTTGACGGCACACCAATTATCGCAACTCGAGCTGGAACTGTATTTGAGATACAAGAACACTCGAATAGTTGGGGTGACGATATCAGCTTTCGTGACACACTAAACTACATCACACTGCAACATGACAACGGTGAGTTCACTCAGTACTGCCACCTGGCACAATATTCGTGCCGAGATAGCAATATCCGAGTTGGACATAAAGTACGAACGGGTCAGTGTATCGGTACCGTTGGCAAAACTGGTCTGACTGACCGCGACCATCTGCACTTCATAGTCTTTCGCGGTCATCGGAATGAAAGTCCGTTCCAGTTCAAAAGCCTACGGCCGCAATGGAGCGCATTTCGAAAGCCGTGATATCTGGGCCAGCCTAACCGCTGGCCCTAAATCGTTATAGTAAATGTCTTGGATAATGTTTTAGTACCATTGATTTGTAGCTCAACCATATGTTCACCTGGATATAGGGTAAACGTTGTCGCATCGGCTTTGAGTCGGTGATTTTTTGTAAGTATAAGTTCCTCCCCTACTTTGAGTGTAACCATTTTCCATTTAAATACCTTGGGTGCCGTCGTTCCATTTTTCTTTACAAAGTGCATGACGTAATCAATGAGAAGGTTTGTGTCTGCAGTCGCAGTTATAGTTGTCTCAAACGATACTACCTCCCCTGCCCGTATCTCTGTAGCAGCTACAGCAAAATTCTTAACAACATATGCAGCACTATCGTACCCAAGGAGAGTGAGTGTGTCAGTATGTCCCTGTTTGATGAGAGTGCGCAAGGCATGCTTTGTCATCCAGATGAGCTCATGTTGATCCTGCTTCCCCATCTTTTGCCAATGACGCAATGTATCTACCACAACCTGTGGTTCTTTTTTGGCGATGTCATTGAGATGATTAGCGACCGACCGAGTGACATACCGCGTCTTGTCTGCATGGAGCGTATTAAGGAGCGGTGACGTATCAGCGCTCGAGAGTGGTACTCGCCCACTCCACGGCAAGAGTGGCCGCGTCCCTTCAGACACGAGACGACGGACGTGGTAGTTCTCGTCTTTGGCCCAGGTCTTCATTACCTTCAGTGTCTCTTTCGGGAAGGCCCGGAGAAAGTAGCGAATGGCATCTTCCATCGAAAAGCGCTTGGTGAGTTCTTTTATTGCTTCCAGCGATACGTCGAGACAGTCTTTCGTCACACCATGAGTGGCCACATATTCACCAAAAGGTGCGAGGATAAACTCACCAAAATCATCATCGGTCTTTGTCGGATCAAGTGGTGGTGGGAGCGCTTTGATAATGATCGCAACTGCTTTCTCATAATCCTTGGGTAGATGGTCAGCCAAAACAGCTGCTATCCACCGGATACGATCCTTAAGCTCAAGTTCAAGGAGTTTACTCGTTACTTGTTTCTCGAATTTTTTTGCATCAAAGTTTTTGTCGGCGGCGGCCAGTAACGAAGCAAGGTACGCTACTCGCTTTTTATTGAACAAATGATCTTTAAGTGAAAACTTCTCTGTCATACCGTAAAGTGTACACGACAAGACCGCGATACGGTAGAATGTTGGCATGACATACGACGAGCTCTGGAAAGATTGTGAAAAGCACGCAATCGTATCTCTCCATCCCTATGATCGTACTTTTTTATGGGTTAGCCACGAATATTTTGCACTCGTTGAGGCAGAGTTTGAACGTAGTAGAAATTGGTTTCATCCTGGTAACAATTATCGTTCAAAACATGACTGGAAACACATTCATGCGATTGAACAAGATGAGTATGTACACCTCCATACTGATACTGGGAACCTTACCACCTCATTTTTCTCCCTCTTAGTGCACCTGTACTACGACGTTCTTCCCTATTGTTGGTATTCGATAAAAATGCGTAAGCAATTGTGGAAGCTGTTTTTGTTACCAAGCAAATTTGACGAAAAGCGCTAACCGTGTTATCTTCATAGCACCTTAAGATTCTCGTGTAGGGCTCTTCGGGTAGCGACCCGAAAGCAATATATTCTGCCTTGGTTGCATAATTATTCCTGCACAGCCCGTCTCACACTCTCGTGTGGACACTAACACACAAAACAATACATGGATGCATCAAAAGCCCGACCAAATCGGTCTCGCTCATTTACTAATAATCGCCCAGCTCGACCGCAGGGACAGCGTAGCGCTGCCCCGCGTCGACCACACTTCGACACCAGCGATGTCAGCGACAAAATAATCGTCAGTGGTACAGATGACGGAGAGCGATCATACGGCTCACGCTCATCTTCATACCAAGGCGGTAGTCGTAGTAGTCAAGGTGGTCGTAGCTTTGGTGGCGAACGTCGCCAGAGTGGTGGCTACCAAGGCAGTAACCCTCGCCCACAGCGCTCATTTAGCAGTGGTGGTAGTAGTTTTGGCCGTGGCCAGAACCGTGGTGGCGGCAGTAGTCGTGGACGTGGTCGCGTTATGCAGACCTTTGACGTCTCACAGTACATCAACAAGAACCCAGTTGTTGCTGATACCGAACCAGCGTATGTTCCAAAGCACACCTTCCACGACTTTGGTCTCGAACGTGATCTCGTGACGGCGATTGACGAAATGAATCTCGTTACCCCGTCTCCAATTCAAGATCAAATTATTCCGCACATCCTCGCTGGACGTGACGTAGTTGGACTCGCTGCTACCGGTACTGGTAAAACTGCTGCTTTCCTCGTTCCAACCATCAACAAGACCCTCAAGGAGCGTAATCGCATGACTCTCATTCTTGCTCCAACTCGCGAACTCGCGATTCAGGTGGAACAGGAACTCCGCAAGCTCACCCCAAAGATGGGTATCTACTCTACTACCTGTGTCGGTGGTATGAACATCCGCCCACAGATTATGGGTCTCAAGCGTCGTAACCACTTCATCATCGGTACACCAGGTCGTGTCCAAGATCTTATGGATCGTGGTCACATCAAGCCAGGCGCTATCACGACCGTGATCTTGGACGAAGCTGACCGTATGCTCGACATGGGATTCATCCATGACATGCGAACGATTCTCAAAGACATCCCAACCGATCACGAAACCCTCTTCTTCTCGGCTACGATGAGTAAGACGGTTGAAGGTCTCATCCACGAATTCATGCGTGACCCAATCACCGTGTCGGTAAAGAAAAAGGATATTACCTCAAGTATCACGCAGGACGTGGTCTTCTACGAACATCACCACAAGTTTGATCTCCTCGTTACCCTCCTCGGGAAAAAAGAATTCGAACGCGTGATTATCTTTGGTGCAATGAAGCACAGTGTCGAGAAGCTCGCACAGGAGCTCATGAAGACAGGGCTTAAGGCCGACGCCATCCACGGAAACAAGAACCATGGTCAGCGTCAGCGCTCACTCCAGAACTTTAAGTCTGGTCGTGTGAACATCCTCGTTGCCACCGACGTCGCCGCTCGTGGTATCCACGTCGACAACGTCTCACACGTGATCAACTACGATCTTCCAAATACGTTTGAAGATTATGTACACCGCATTGGTCGTACTGGTCGGGCAGATAAGTTGGGTAATGCTCTCACCTTCGTTCCTAAAAACTAGTTGAATAACACAATCAAAGGGCCGTCTTTCGTGAAATCGAAAGACGGCCCTTTGTGATACTATATTTGCATATGAAATACGTTGTCATGGCGCTTGCCTTGTTTATTGGTCTCGCTATTCTCAATAGCTTCCTCGGCGGCAATCCTTTATAGTAGTCCGCACATCAGTTACAGCAGCCGGGTAAGACCTCAAGGTCTTACCCGGCTGCTGTCTTGAGGTGACCATCGCCTTCATACGTAACCTATCCACCAATTGGTTGCTTTTGCCATGAATCTATTGTATAGTTTTTGATAACCTCAGAATTAATCTGGGTTTATAAGGGAGGGACCGATGCGAGCAGTCGTTCTTATTCTATTCATGGCGTTTTCATTTCCAGCAGGAAGTGATCCGCTATGCCCACCGCCGCCAGTGGTCGAGTACTACTCGGCCGAAACCGAAGAGCAGATGCTCCCGGAAGACATCGTCGGTGTCTGGTTCGTCGAGGAGGTCATCGTGACCCAAACTGAAACGGGTCCGATCTACGGCCTTTTCATCACTGAAGCGGAGGGGGTCGAGTACGAAATCGACACTGCCTGGATTGCTGAAGCGAACGAGGACGGGACCGTTTTGGTTAACCTCAACGAAATCGAGGCACACTACAAAGCGCTAGCTACCAACTGAGGACTGCGAGGGGCGGTGCGCAAGCAACCGCCCTTTCCTTTGTCCGCCCGTTAGAAGTTCTTTCTTTTTTATATAATGATTTCTGTACTGTAACTGAAGCTGATTGTCTGACTTCTAACGGGCTGAATCTGCTACAATATACTAATGAAAATCCCTCGATACGTGGTTATCGAAAAACGAGTTGGTGAGACGCCGCTCGAGGCAATGGAAGCGTGGCGCACGAAACAATCACGTGACTACGAGAAGCTCCCGTTGGCCTACGCCGGCCGACTGGACCCACTTGCTTCAGGTAAACTCCTGATACTTATTGGAGACACCTGTAAAGTCCAAGAGCAATACCACAGCCTCGACAAGACCTACGAGTTCTCGATTCTGTTTGGGGTGGGTAGTGATACCGGGGACGTCATGGGTCGTCTCACCCCGCCACCATACCCACAAGCAGTGGTGACCAAAGATAAGCTCGCACGTGTCCTCCCTCATTTTAAAGGGTCGTTACAACTTCCCTTCCCGGCTTTTTCGTCTCGTACGGTACAGGGTAAACCTCTCCATACCTGGGCTGTCGAAGGGCGTCTCAATGAAATTGAGATTCCCGTCCAGACCTCAACCATCCATCAACTCACTCTAACCAAAGTCGAAACGAAGATGCGTGCCGAAGTAGTAAAAGACGCGCTTCTAAAAATCAACAGTATTCCACCAGTAACAGACCTCCGCAAAGCCCTGGGGAACGACTTTAGACGCACTGACATACGCGCCGACTGGGATATCTTTAAAAAAGGCGGCGCGCCAAGCGACCGTTTCACCATCGCCCACTTCACGACGACCGTCAGTAGCGGAACTTATATCCGGAGCCTCGCCCCCGCTATCGGCAAAGACCTCGGGGTGCCAGCCCTCGCCTATCATATCCACCGTACGACCATCGGCCACTATGTGCCACTTCCCTTCACACTCGGTTTTTGGCGCAAAAAGTTCTAGCCTATTTTCCAACTTAATTCAATACCCCAATACTCCATTCAAATGGAGTATTGGGGTATTCTCATCTCATTACATCAACTTTTGAATCTCTACATATGAAGTTCAAAAAGAACTGCTGGGGGGTATTTACCAATCCACACTCGTCCACAATATACTCCATTTAAATGGAGTATTTTATCTTGTAATTATTTTTTAGTTTTGAACGATTCTAATTTCTTCAGGTAGGCATCAACTGCGAGGACAAATTCCGCATGACTCCATATCAGTGGTGCGGCTGATTTATGTTCACGAGTATGTGGGTGCATCTGTTCGGCCAAGGTGCCGCCAGCGCCGGCGTGTGAAGCAGTCCATTCTAGTATACCGAGTGCAGTCTTGAGGTCGGCGGCTTTCGTCGCCGCCGCAATGTAATACTGCGCTACCCAGAGGGTGGTAATCACCCACGGATTTGGACTCCCTGCTTCTTGCATCGTGTAATAGGTATCTCGTTCGTAGCGGACAAAGCCGTGACTTTCGGCATTTACGGCGAGCTTCGCTTCGATAGTTTTGAGTGAGGTTTTTATACGCTCATCATCAACCGGCAATACGCCAAACAGGACAATGCCGTGGAAACTTGAGACATCAAGCGTATCATCGTAGGTGAGTCCGTCGTCAGTATGGAAGACCTGCTTCACAAACATCTTCAGCTCTGGCTTATAGAGATACGTCACAATCGCCGCCGACAGTCGCTGCGCTATCGCTTGGTACGTACGCGCATCATTATCTTTACCGAGAAGTCCGGCAAAACGGGTGGCGGCCATGAGTCCTCCGTAGACCGAGGCTGCGGTGTAGGTAGACGTACCATACTTTTCTTCCCAGAGGTCGAAAGATGCCTGCGGGAGGCCAGTTGTAGCCTCAATGTATTCAGAAATAAATTTGGCGGCTGGTTCAATGAAACTATTGTAGTGTGTTTCAACAAATTCAAGATCACGACTAATCTCATAGTGTTCCCAGAGGGCAAACAAGATAGAAGCGGTCTCGTCTTCTTGAATCGGCAGGTAGGGCTTCCCGTGTTGGAGCCACGGATGCCATGAACTACCGAGCGATCCATCGGTGAGGTACTTGTGCATCAAGTAGCCACCTGGCTCTTGGCAGCGGGCCGCAAATTCAAAGAACCGCTCCGCTACATCTTGGTACCCCACCTTATCGAGCACGCGGGCAATCATGGCGCCATCACGAGGCCAGACGTAACTGTACGTGTCGCGACCATGGTGCAACATATCAGTATCAGAGGAAGCAATAATCCCACCCCGATTGTCGGTATGCACGCGAATGGTCGCAAGCGACTGGCGGTAGAGTTTGGTGAGTTCGGCTGGCAGTGCACTCATGTCGCGGTTGTCTTTCTCAAGCCAGGCCTTCCAATAGGCGTCGGTAGAAACAATGAGTCGCTCTGGCGTCTCATCAATGACGAGTTCATCAAGCGTATGGGCTTTGGGGATTGAATCGGCACATACCACCCAGTAGTAGATATCAG
Organism: uncultured bacterium; assembly: GCA_937867625.1. Classification (GTDB taxonomy): domain Bacteria; phylum Patescibacteriota; class Minisyncoccia; order Phycocordibacterales; family UBA918; genus OLB19. The sequence goes on from CALMKR010000074.1 coordinate 12,145, forward strand.
CACTCGCTTCGGGTGCATAGGTATGTGAGAGCGCAATAATCGAATCAACCGATCCGTGTTCAATTGGGTTTTTTTCGAGCACCCCGTCAAAGGCATCATGCCAGGTTCCCTCCTTCCCTTCGATGCCAAAGAGTCCAATATTGTATTCGGTAAATTGCACGTCGTTAATCATGGCATTGATCAAAAAGGTGTCTTTACCTTTGTAGTGGACGATGGCACTCACGCGCGGATCAAACAGCGCGGTGTCCCCACGACGAGATTCCGCAATGCGAAATTGTTGGGCAAAAAATACTTTGATCTCACGCTCTTCATCACGATCATTATGAACGACCATGTGTCGCAAAAAAACATCATGCTCGTTGTGGACGGCATCTCGGGTCACCAGAGTCACGCCGCGTGTTTCATTAACCGCCGTCACGTGCCCAATGACACTATCGCTATCAGTCCCAATCGTAATAGTCCACTCGCCATCATCAAGCCATGAGGTCTCACCATCAACCCAGACACCAATCCGGTGCACGTAGCTGCCACTCGCACCACTGACGTGGTTCGTTTGTCCGACGTACGGGTAATACAAATCACGCACCTGGCCGCGATAGTCGAGACCAACGAGCATATTGCCATTTCCGAGCGTGATTGCGCGTGCCATAAATTACTTGGTAGCTTTGAGGTGAGTCCGAATAACCTTCTCCGCTGCCTTGGCAGTAGTTGCCTTTTTAAGGAGTGCTGCAAGCGGCTTTTTCATAAACACACTACTCACCCAAGCAGCAAAGTCTTGGTGGTCTTTGTCGGCATGGTAGCGATACACGCGACCTTCCATGACAGCAAGTCCATCGGCAAGCTCACTAAGTGAGTGATAGACAACACCGTCAATTGTCCAAAAGGCGAGCTCAGCAGACACGCTCACAATATCAGTGGCTTTTGGTTTTGGTTTGGTGGCAGCTTTTTTCGCTACGACCATAGGTTTTGTTTTGGTTGGCATAGTGATTTAGGTTACTAATTTATAAAAAGCTCTTTTGCATCGCTGCCATAACTTGGCCAGTACTGAAGCCGTAATAAGATGCCGCCACGAAGCTTTCATAAGCATACCAAGCGTGATATCAAGTTCGACGGTTTCTGTTTTGGCTGGCCCTACTTCAGGAATTGGTTGCTTTGCAGCCACTCGCACCCCCAGATCGGACAACGCATTCATAAATGAGATGTAGGCATCGTAGGGTGACTGATATGGACTAAAGTAAGCATGGACGTCACCATCATTCGACCACTTCGTGCACATGTAGTAGAAGTGATCGGAGGTCTGGAGCTTTCGCCAGCGTTCGATAAGATCAGCATCATTGGTCGCAAGAACAGCATCCTCAAGTGCATAGGTCTTATGAAGCGCATCTTGTTGAATATCATTGCCGGTCCAGGCAGTGAGGTCACGGTCGGTGTCGGCCCAGGTGAGAATATCCGGCACATCGTATTCGCCCATAGCATCGTAGGCAAGAATAGTCTCAGACGGTGTCTTGAAGGTGGTCTCGGGGTGACGCATCAAAGTCTCTGGCAAC
>CALMKR010000075.1 GCA_937867625.1 uncultured bacterium
ACGAACCATACATCGGTCCAAATGCAAGAGACAAGTTTGCAGGTACAGGCTCGCAAGTAGCTTTTACCCTGTCTAGAGCACCGTCTCAGGCCGATGGTATCCTGGTTGCTATCTCTGGAGTTCTACAAGACTCTGCTACTTACAGCGTTGCTGCTAAGATTCTAACGTTCTCAGAAGCTCCTCCTGCACCCTCAGTTGGAGTAGCCACGAACATCGAAGTTATCTTCCTTGGCCGTCAAGGTGCTCCTATGACTGCCAATTGGGTTATCCCAATCGTGACTGGTGGCGGTACAGCCGATGCCATTACGGCGGCTTTTAACCCTGCTATAACCTCTTTGACCGACAACTTAGTAGTCAAGGTAGTCATCGCCGGTACAAACGCTTCTACGACCCCTACATTCAATCCGAACGGTCTGGGTGCCGGAACAGTGGTCAGCCCAGATGGTACGGCCGTAGTTGCTGGACAACTGAAAGGTACACTTGAACTTCGTTACGACTTAGGTGCGACCAACTGGAAGCTATTGACCCCAGCAGTTGTCCCTGCTCCAGTAACAACTTCCAAGATTCAACCTATAACAGCTTCTGTTGCAGCCAACGCTCTGACAGTAAGTCTTCAGCCGACTTTGATTGACTTCCGTTCAGCAACCTTGACTAGTGGGACCGTAAACACACGTACTGTAGGAACGACTATTTCCTTAGTGATACCTAACACAGCAACTCTAGGGACGATCAGTGCTCAGTTGAGTCGTTTAGTGGTCATTGCACTAGACAATGCTGGAACTGTTGAACTTGCAATTGTTAACATTGCTGGTGGCAATTCATTGGATGAAACTGGAGTAATCAGCACTACTATTCTTAATGCTTCTTCTACTTCGGCCTCAACCATATACTCAACCACTGCTAGATCAAACGTGGCATACAGAGTTGTTGGTTTTGTAGAATCAACTCAGGCCACGGCTGGTACTTGGGCAACCACCCCCAGTACCATACAGGGCTTTGGTGGAAATGTAACGTTCCCTACTTTAGGTCATGGCTACGGTCAAACCTATCAAGAAATGGTTGGAAGTAGATCTTCTGGAGTAACTTACTACAATACTACGGGAAAACCAATAGGTGTATTTGCATCAAATAATACGAATAATGCAACTACTGATTTCGTCGTAGGTGGAGTGACAATTCCCAGGTATACTTCTTATAGTTCTGCGTGTTCCTACGTTTTAGTTCCACCTGGGTTTTCCTATTCAGCTACCTCATCTACTGGAACGTTCAATAGCTTTGTAGAACTCCGCTAATCGAAAGACAATAAATGGCAAAACCAACAATACTAGCCAAGCTAGCAAACTTCTTCGGAGTCGATGGTTCAGGTAATATCCTGTCTAATCCAGCAACTCCTAAGATTATGACCATTGGGGCTTCTGTAGCTTCCAATGCTTTGACTGTTACTTTGGCCCCTTGCACTATAGACTTCCGCTCGGCCACGCTGACTAGCGGTGCTGTAAACACACGTACTGTCGCTGCTACATTGTCTTTGGTTGTCCCCTCGACAGCTACTTTAGGTACAGTAAGTGCTGTACAAAACAAACAAGTCGTGCTGGCCATAGACAACGCCGGAACTGTTGAACTGGCGATAGTAAACATATCTGGTGGCAACGCTTTAGATGAAACCGGTGTTATTTCAACAACGGCTATTTCCGGTGCTGCGACCTCTGCTTCAGTAATATACTCTACTACTGCAAGAACAAACGTTGCCTATCGAGTAGTTGGATACGTAGAGTCAACCCAAGCAACCGCTGGTACCTGGGCTACTGCTCCCTCTACTATTCAAGGTATGGGTGGACAGGCTTTATCTGTTATGGGAAGTGTTGGATACGGACAGGCTCTACAAAACTTGACAGGTAGTAGGTTACTATCGACCACGTATTACAACACTACCGGTAGAGCTATTTGTGTACACGTTGAAGCAACTATTGCCTCTGGTGGAAATAAGCTTAATTTAAACTATGACGGTCAAAATATACCAGGCTCTCTTAGTTCAGCTAGCGGTACCTCAGTTGTTTTTGGTATAGTACAGCCTGGTAAATCTTACAGCGTTGTTCCTACAGCCAGTGCTACTCTAGAAACTTGGCGTGAACTCCGTTAATAAACAAATTTAGGACAACAAATGAAACATTTCAAAAACTCACAAGATCAAGTCGTAGCTCTAGAAGAGGACGGTTCTCAGGATTTCCTGATTCCTCAACTAGGCCTAGTATCTATTACTAACGAAGAAAAAGACATTCTCCTAGCACCAGCTCCTGCTCCAATACTAACCCTGGAAGAAGCTAAGGCTGCTAAAAATGATGAAATCAATGCTGCTCGTCTAACTGCCAATCGTAGTACCTTCGTACACGGTGGAAAAACCATTGCTTGTGATGAACTGAGCCGCTCTGATATCGAAGGTGCCAACGGTGCCATAGCCAATCTAGGTGCTTTGCCTCCAGGCTGGCCAGGTGCATGGAAGGCCGTTGACAATACGTATCTCGTTATCGACACTGTAGCTAAGTGGAAAGCTTTTTATCTGAGCATGTTTGCTGCCGGTAGTGCCAACTTTACCCACGCCCAGGCATTATAGACGGCATTAGCTGCTGCTGAAACTCTCGAAGAAGTCGCCGCGATAGTGTGGTAAGACTGTTCCTATTTTTATATAATCCAAGACGACTTTGCTAAAATAAACTAGTAAGTCGTCTTACAGGAACAAGTCATGAGTTATTTCTCCCCCCTTAAACCCCAATATATAATGCCTTTGAAAGTGAACCTATAAATGGGCGTTGACACTATCATTGCATTATTAGGTGCCCTGGGTACTTTCCTTGCTGTTTTTGGCGGAGGGGCCAAATGGTTGCTGAACCATATGGACCAAAAATCCAAAGAGGCATTGGCCTCCATGGAAGCTGCCGCTAAGGAATCTGCTGCTAAAGAAGAAAAAGCGAGAGCTGAACTATATCAAAGACTTCAAGGTGAGATTTCCGATTTAAGGAACGAATTACTAAAGGTTCAAAAAGAAAAACAGCTTTACCTCAAACGTATTTATCAACTGGAATATTTCATCCATACTCAGCCAGGAATTGATATTCCAACAATGGACGGATGGCCGCCTGTATGAACACCCTGCCGCGCTTGAACAAAGCGTTTTCTGTCCTAATCGGTATAGGATTAGGAATGTTGATCATAGTTGCTACTCAGTTAACTATGTGGGGTATGGATCGTGAGCCTCCTTTCTACTTAGTAGAGGCAACATCTACACCCGTTAAGCCTGGAAGTAATACGACTATAAAAGCAATAGTCAAAAGAGATTTATCCCGTAAATGTAACGTAGTATATAGTCGTGTGTTTTATGACTCTGTAGGTACGAGATTTGATCTTACTGATACTCCTCAGAAGACCAATGCAAAAGGTCTAGATGACTTAGACCGCAGAACACCTAATGAGCTAAAGATAGGTGTTGAAATACCTGAAGCAGCTCAAAGAGGCACAGGAGCAGTGGTTACATTTTTAGACTACGACTGCAACCCGGTACATAGGTTTTATCCAATATCAGTTGTAATGTCAGTAAACGTAGAGGTTCTATGAAACTCGCCATCATCTATAACGAACACAAGTTCTCAGGTAAGTTAACTAAGTTTTTCACCGGTAGCTACGCCTATCATGTGGCGTGGGTAGATGAAGAAGCCGGTTTAATGTATGACATGAATCTGTTGTTCCGCAGACGTATATGGCCTCATTACGAGGCCCCTGCTACTTGGAAACTCTATGATTTCCCAGAAGTGACAAGAGAGTATTTAGAATATCAATTGACTAACGACGACAACACATATGGCGTCTTAGATTACTGCATGTTTCTAATTCGTCCTTTGTTTCACTTAGTTGGTAAATCAACAGTAAACGCTGGTGGAATCATATGCAGCGAACGTATTAATATGGATCTCTGGAACTGCGGAGTACCAACGGTATTTAGAACGGTGGATGAGCCACCATCTCCTGCCGACATAGATGAGATGGCTAAAGCAATGGGAAGATAAATAGTATGGAATTCCTGTCAGTATTGGGCGTTTGTATATTTTTACTGACCGTCATATTATTTTTAGCTATAACCTTAGGTATTCTATACATTCTCTATAGAATC
>CALMKR010000076.1 GCA_937867625.1 uncultured bacterium
ATACTTTTTAGCTATGCTATTTTCCATCCAGGCGGGACTAATAGAACCACGTAGTTTATCTCCAGCAAGCTTTTCTAAATAAGTATTAGACATAGTCTTTATCCTTTATTTATTACTTAGCAGTTCTTCTTCAGCTTGCTTAACCAGACTTACAGCTTCATCGAAGTCAACACCCTGATCCATCAGCATGGTCAGGCAGGCTTGTTTTTCTTGACCCCAAGCTTCTTCAGCCAGGTCAGCCTCAGCTTGTTTAACCAGATCAACAGCGGAACCGAAGTCCAGGCCAGCTTCCACCAGAGCGGATACAGCAGCAACTTTTTCCATGTTGTCATCAAACTCAGCTTGTTTAGCCATGTCTTCTTCGCCGATTTGCGGACGACCATCAACACCTGGGCTTTGTGTAGGGGCTGCACCGCCACCTTCAACGATGTTATCTGAAGTTCCGCCTTGGGCAATAGCTTTAGCAACGATAGTTTCGAACAAAGCGTTAACGCTACCATCACCGCCAGGGACAATGCCTTGAACTTTAGCGTCGTCAAACTGGGTCATGACAGTGTTGTCACGCTGGATCTTGTTTGGCACAGGAGCAGCAGCAACATTAACGGAAGCAGCAGGGGCCGAAACCATTGGGTTAAATTCTTGAGCCAGCTTTTCCAGGATAGAAGTAGCCAGGGCTTTGTTTTGTTCTTGAGCAGATTTGTTCATTTCAGTTGTTTCCTTTGTAGCGGCTTCAGTAGCCAATTCTTCTGCAGTCTTAACGGTACCGGGGACCACTCCACCAGCAGGTTCGACGTTATTAACTTTAACTTCACCGTTGATCATGTCATCGGTTGTTGCACCAGAGGCTTCAGCCTTGGCTACGGTATCAGCTAGTACACCCTGAATGTCGCCACCAGTTGCAGTAGGAGTTACCTTTGTATTGTCGTCAGCGACCATAGCATCGTTACCAGCGATGATTTCGTTGGCAAACTTTTCCAATAGTTGCTTAGCCAGTTCTTCACCAGCAGAAGCTGCTTTTTCGATCAAGCTTGTAGATGCTTTCTTTTCCAGAATGCCAGCCAGCTCAGTAGAGATAGCAGGTTTAGCCGTAGGACCCACAGACGCAACCTTCTCGATTGAGGCTTCTTTTTCCAGACCTTCCAGCAGGGAGTTAAGAGATAAACTCATTGTAATATACCTTTAAAAAATATTAGGCTTAGCCTAAAGTAGTCAATTTGTGACCTAAAGAGAATAACCTCATTAGATTCGCCAGTTTTCCACCAACTTTTGTTTTGGTGTTACTTAGAACTCGCTTAGTTACGAACATGCCTAACCTTGCGGGATCCGAGCTGCCGTCCGTTGACTGTTCATTCTGCGACTTATGCTTAGGTAACGATTGTACCATAGCCAGTTTCGCAAGTTGTGCAGTCACCAGATAGTCTGATGCTTTCTTCACTAATACTATTTTAGCGTTGTTTTGCACACTATTATTTTTCTCCCTTAATTTCTTCTCAATTTGAGAAGTAATATAGTACTTGGATAATAGTGCCAATCCACCGATAGTTAGTAGTAATTTCGAGTAGCTAACAGATTCTTCAGGCATAACTTTGATGGCTTCCAGACGAGCCAATTCTTCTTCTCTTGTAGGTTCAATATATGGACCATTACCGGAATACCCTACGTTGGAGGCACGCTTTTCGATTTCACCGGGGAAAAGAGAAGAGTCTCCCACGAACTTAGAGAGAACGCGGTCAATTAAAGGGTTAATCTGAGTTGGTTCCTCTATATGAATAGCAGGAATGTCAACACTGTCAGGTACTTCGTTCAAGAAGTTTTGTACAACTTGTCCTATTCCCTCGTAGCCAGGACCTAGTTTCTTTCGAGTAATAAGTTCAGCTAAAAAAGAAACGGATGGGGAAATACCCATGTTAGCCATAGCAGACAAAGTTTGTGGTAGTTCAAAGTGGTGCAACATATCTATAGCACCTAGCGGAAGATCTTTAGGAGCAGCTTGTCCCAGTATTTCTTCAGTAGTCTTGCCAGCACCTACAACGTAGCAACCGTCCGTGATTTCCTTTACCAGCTCAGAAAGCTTCTTCAGGGCAGCACGTTTATGGAAGCCGTCTTCGGTTAGACCTTCGACTTCAGCAAGTTCAGCAGAACCCATGACTTCGGCATCAGCAACCTTCTGTAGGATAGAACTATTTACGTCTGCAGGTCTAACCACAATAGATATATCAAAGAAAGAAAGGGGCTGATCATTAATAGCCATAACACGACGGCCATCGGGATATAACTTATTGAGTTCACTTTTTAAGTGCTTGCAATAAGCTTGACGTGACGTCGCTCTGTTTCCACAGATGGAACAGGTGTCTGCTGGGGTTCTGCATGCCATAGAGGTAGTTGGGAACTCACCTCTGGTGATTCGTTGGTTAATATCGGCCACAAGCTCATCTGGACATTCGCAAACCAACTCAACCCTGTGCATACGTTCGTTATAAACGGCGACCAGAACTTTGCCATAAGACTTCTTAGGGTCTT
>CALMKR010000077.1 GCA_937867625.1 uncultured bacterium
CGGCCCTGGTCTAGGGTCGGATAAACCTCCCCTTTATATTCAAACCGACGCCAGGTGCCCGCAAACCACTCGAGGGCTTCGTTCACCTTCCCAGTTTCGATACCAAGGAACTCGGCCGCACCACGAGCCGCAGCGGCATTCATGCGAGTATGCATACCGGGCTGACGGAGTTTTAGGGTCAGGTCGATGAGTGGGCGGTAGTCAATAATGTTAGTCGTCAGTCCCGCAATCACCGGCGCAATATTTGGGTCAGTGACATTGGTTACTATCGCCCCGTCTTCTGGCACCTTAAGTGCGAGCTCACGAAAAGCACTCTGCACATCAGCCAGGTCTTTGTAGTAGTCGACATGCTCCCACTCGAGATTCGTAATGACGAGCACATCTGGCTGAAGGTGGAGATAGTCCCGCTTATACTCACAAGCTTCGACGACTGCATATTTGCTCTTCCCAGCTCGGAAGTTGCTCTTCGTCTTACTGCGGAGTGAACCGATGATGGCGGTTGGATCAAGTCCCGCTTCTTCGAGGATATCGGTAATCATGGCCGTGGTCGTCGTCTTCCCATGACTGCCGGCTACTGCAATGAGATAGTATTCGTTCGCCACCTGACCAAGCGCTTCAAAGTAGTTCACCATCGGCACCCCGAGTTCACGGGCAGCGACCATCTCGGGATGATCCTTCGACATCGCTTCGGTATACACCACCAAATCAAGTAAGGGGTCTGACCCCTTACTTAAGTGTTTGGCCTTTTGTTCGTAGTCGATGACGATACCCAGTGCTTCGAGACCCTCAGTAACGAGTCCTCGCTCTCGGTCACTCCCGGTCACGACCGCCCCCTCATGGTGCCAAAATCGCGCCAAGGCACTCATACCAATCCCCCCGATACCAATAAAGTGAATGTGTTTAGTTGAGGCCATACGCAGTCATAAAACGTTCAATAATAATCCGCTCATCAAGTTCAGGGCGCTTTGTCTTGGCACACTGAGCATCAAAGATGGCGATGAGGTCACGAGGACTATGCCACTCCATCACCGATTTACTTTCCGCGTCATGATCTGGCCGTTCCTCAAACGAGACCAATTTCACCGCGTGGTAAATGGTTAATTTTTCAAAAGGTGATTGATTCGGACCAGTGATGGTATCAATTTTGGCTCCTAGGTATTTGTCGACAGCCCCCACCACACCAAACTCTTCTTGCATACCACGCAGCACTGCATCGTGAAGCGGTTCATTGCCCTCGAGTGATTCACGCATCAAATGCCAAACATCATCAAGATGATCCATCAAAAAATGCACATTGGATGGTATGTCACGTTTGTGGAAATGATGGACACAAATCTCATGCTCCTCATTAAAAAGTACGCCGCCGGCAGATATGTGAAAAGGTTGGGGTAATCCGTGCTGATAGAAATTATTCATACAATATCAGTATAGCATATACGCTATATCACTTCACTTGTATACACAAGGCCAGGCAACAGTCGCTCGACATACTCATAAAATTGGGACGACTCCTGGCTCAGGATAAAATGCGTGGTGCTGTTCCCTACTTCCTTTGGCCAGAATAATTGCTTTGCTCGTTTGGCAACAGCAACCGCCGGGTCAAACAAAACAATGTCGTCTCCAACCACAGACCGGAACACATCGTTCACAATTGGATAATGTGTACAGGCTAACACCAGTACTGAGAACTTACCAAAATGCGGTTTCAATGCATCTTCTACAGTTTTACGTAGCTGCTCAACGGACGCACCAAACTCAATTTCTCGAGCCAAATCAGGAATTGGTATGTGAATCGCATCTACGTCAATCATCCGAAACGCATCTTCGTACATACCCGATTCGACTGTAGCAGACGTCGCACAAACTGCGATTTTGTCTGTTACCCCTCGAAAATCGGCTACCGTTGGGCCAACCATTTCGACCAGCTCAGCCGGCATCATATCAAGCGAATCATACAGAGAAACCGCCAGTGAAGCAGAGACGCTATTACAAGCACTGACAATCCGTTCTGCACCGCGAGAGCGCAACAAACGGAGCGCTTCAAAAGTAAGTCCAGAGAGTTCACGACGTGTCCGAGTCCCGTACGGTGCATTTTTAATGTCACCAAAATACACAATGTCAGCCGAGGGTAGCTCTTGCCGCAACGCTGCGAGTACGGTCAGTCCACCAGAACCAGAATCTAAAATACCAATCATAATTATACCGATCGACTATTGACCTCAGTGTACACGATTGAACGATGCGCAATGAGCACAATAAAAACCTCATCATTGGATAATTTAAATACTACCCGGTAGTCACCAACACGCAGAGATCGCAATCCAATCAGCGAGTGTTGCAATGGTTTGCCAAACAACACAGGCGAAATTGCTAATTTTGATTCAATCGCTTGTTTAATTCGTCTTTTCTCAGCCGTACCTAAACGAGCGATATCGTGCGCCACTTCTGTATGGTACGTGAGCTGATACATACCTATTCGCCCCAAATAGTGGTGTGAGATACTTTTCGTTTCGTTGGTGATTGCAAACGCTTCTCAGCTGCGGTGGACAAAATTTCGTCCTCGATCATACCAAGGGATTGTTCAAGGAGTTCGCGTACTTTGGCGGCGGCTGGCACTTGATCACGCTTTGCAAGCGAAAAAACCAGTGCTTCTGTTTCAGCTGGTAACGATATATTAATTCTTCGTTTTGTGGTTGCCATACCGATAGTGTAACACTAGTGTTACACTATCGTCAATCTCCCTCTGACCACTTTTCCACAATTGCCAAAAACTCATCATTTCGTTCATACTCGTTTTTGTACTGTGAGAATGAGGCAAAGGCGGGGCTCAAGAGGATGATATCGCCGTTTTGTGCGAGGCGAGTCGCCTCGGCAAAGGCAGTCTTGAGGTCTGGTAAGACTGAGATTCCTACTTCCCCACCATCGAGATACGAGAGGAGGTTGTCCGTACCAGAGCCCGGGATGAGGAGCACGTTTTTGCAATGCTGCGTAATCGCGTAGGCGAGTTTGGTCACATCGATATTTTTGTCCGCCCCACCAGCAATCAAGACGATGTTCTTATTTCCTAAATCAAGCGCCTCCAAGGCAGCAGTGGTTGCCTGCGGTGTTGTTGCATTGTTGTCATTATAGACGCGGACATTGTCTTTGGTCGCCACGAGCTGGAGTCGCCCTTCGACTCCCGGGAAAGTTGCAAGGCCTTCGAATATCGCCTCGTCATCAAGACCGACGGCTTTTAGCGCCTCGTAGGCAAGGGCGGCATTAAGGCGGTTGTGCTCACCCGGCATCGAGAGGAGCATATCCTCGGGCAAGACTGAGGTATCAGCGAGCACGAGCTCTTGACCGATAGTTTCGCCTGGCAAGATCTTCTTCACCCATTCAAATACGGTGGGTGTGGTCACAAACGTCCCGCTCTCTTCTTGATGCAAAAATATCTGCGCCTTGTCAGTGAAGTACGCCGCCATAGCTCGGTCTTTCTTTTCATCCTCACTCAAACCTAGGACATCGGATGTCCTAGGTAGATAGTAGTTGAGGTGGTCTTCCATAAACGAGGTGAAGACGGCCACTGTCGGTGAGATACCGGCCCATCCCCACCCTTGGAGCTGCCACGAATCGAGCTCCATCACACAGAGCGAATCTTCTTTTACATCCTTAAGCAGCTGAAGGTTCGAGACACCGCGAATATTACCGCCGAGCAAAATATTCTCCCCCGTGATGTACGAAAGGACATGGTGAATCATCATGGTGACCGTACTCTTACCCCGCGTACCAGTGACTCCAATCACCGGCACTCCGGATAGCTCGGCAAACAATGCAGCACTTTGCATGAGTCGTACACCTGCCGCCTGGCACTCGAGCAGCACCGGTTCATCCAACGGTGCGCCGGCACCGACGAGTACGAGGTCAGCGTCTTTGAAATCAGCAAAATCATAGGGGCCAAACTTCCACGAAATATTTGGATACTGGCTCAGTTGATCAACTGCTGGCTGCATGACCTCCTGTAATGCTGCGTCGACAACCAGAACATCAGCTCCGGCTTCAGCCAAGTAGGCGGTATCTCCAATTCCGCGACCAAGCAGGCCGATACGCATAACGGTCACACGCTTCCCTTTAAAGTCGTCTTTGAAATTTAGCCCGTTAGAAGTTTCCATACTGTATTATTTGTTTTTACAACCCAGCTAGCGCTATAAACTTCTAACGGATTGAACATGGCACTAGAGTACTGAAAAAAGCGACTGGTGTCGAGTCTGCTTACATTCCGGGTAATAATTTCAATAACAGCAATAAGGCATTACGGAGGGTCACAATAACATGGCTAGTTTCTTCAGAATTCAGATTACTAATTTCTTCTTCATTATCAGTGAGATACTGAAGGAGCTTCTTGAGGGACTGAAGAAACCCGTTCATACTACCAGTGACTGCTGTAGTGCTTGCCTGTGCCACTGCGGCACGAAGGGCCTCTAATCGTTCGGCACGAACACCAATCTGAGTGCCGCTGCCATTACCACCATCTTCTGGCTGTTCCGATTCTGCAACACAAGACTCTGCGCCCAGGTCGGTAATGGTCCACCCATTAGCAATGAGACTGTCTCGCGCTGCTTGGGCGGTATCACAATAGGTTGTAGGAATAGAACCCATATCCTCTCGACCGAAGTTAGTATCTGGCATGAGATTGAGTGATGCCCACCATTCGAGAGTACGCGCATAATTGCGACTACTCATTCCCGATCCGGCCAACATATCAGTGAGAATATCTTCGTCATTAAAACTCCAATTTTCTAACGACTGATTAAAAGCAGTCGCATCCTCGAACATACTACTAAAGAACGTAACCCCAGAAAAGTCCCAAGTTGATAGATCCTGATTGAAGGTAACAGCGCCAGCAAACATCCCAGTAAGACCGGTCACACTGGTGGTATCCCAGTTATTCAGCGGTTGGTTAAAGGCGGTGGCGTTATGAAACATGCCATATATATAGACGAGGTTATGGGTGTTCCAGTTATTCAGCGGTTGGTTAAATGAGATGGCGTCCTCAAACATATTGATGGTACGCATACCACCTGAAATATCCCAACTATCAAGTGGTTGGTTAAAATCAGTCGCTCCATGGAACATACAACTGAAGTCCGTCACACTTGAAACATCCCATGAGTCGAGCGGTTGGTTAAATGAGGTAGCGTCCATAAACAATCCAGTATCACAACCTTCACCACTACTTCCCATATCGGTCACGTGTGATACGTCCCAATTATTGATCGCTGAATTGAAATTGGTAGCTCCTTTAAACATACCCTCGAGACTGGTCACACTTGATAAATCCGGGACGTCAGATGCGGTAATGGCTAGCTCGGTGACATTCTCAAAAGCAAAACGGAGATCTGTCCAAGTGCTAGTACCCCACTGCTCCACGGTACGAAGCTTATCTTTGTTATTTTGTATACCCAAATCAATGTCTGTAAAACTGCCACTGAAGTCCACCCGATAATCTCCTCCATCACCAAAGTTGACAATAGTATCAAAACTACCGTCACAACTAAAAGAGATATCATTGACTCCCTCGTCAGCCAATGACTCCCTCGTCAGCCAATGACTCCCAATAGACCTCATCAGGACACACACCAAGATTAATTTGTACTTGGGTTGAATCATTGGTATTCCACGTTGTTGAGAATGATCCTGCAACTATTGGCGCAGCGAAGGTGCTACTCGGCCAAAGTAAAAAGGCCGCAAACAAAACTAGCTGTCTACATAACAACGGCATATGTAACTAGTATATCACTGCACAAGACTTGGTTGAGTCTGCAAAATAGGAAAACCGAGCGCACGCGCCCGGTGCGTAAAAAAATAAAAGAGGTGTCGAGTTAGCTGTAGATTGTAGAGACTTTAGATAGCGCTGCGTCAAAGCGGGAGCGCCAGTAACGACCGCCTTTGCTATGCGCATAACACCTACAGACTACAGCCCACCTCCCCATAATAAAAGACCGGGCGCCTCGACGCCCGGTCCATCCAATGTTCACCTGGACACCATTTTTTTGGTTAACCAGTGCTTTTCGTCACAGGGGACGCCGAAGTACTCCAGCGCTTGAGTATGACGTCGCACGAAAGGGACTGGTCCGACCATGTCCCGGATCAATATTGCCAAGGCCTTGCCCACATCTGCCGCTGTGTCCCCGTCAGTGCGAAGATTAGTGGAGTCAAGCTCCTCAAGCAGTTTGCTCAGCGCTGGCTGCAGGCTTTCGGGCGCCTTATAGCATGCCGCGTCAAGAACCTCATCGAGGGGAGGTCCGTTACCGCACCGCCTTTTCGAGTCCAACCACCAACCACCACCGTCCATTTTCACCCCCTCTGGTTGCAACAGTTATCCTAGTCTGAAGCCTAGAACTATTCTGATACAAAAAAAGTAACATGATATACTTGACGGCATGTCCAAACGATCACTTGAACAGTATCGTGTCTTCCCATACATTGCCTGGGTACTGGTTGGCGGATTTGCGTTTTTTGTCTATACCCTGACAGCCGAACTATCATCAGCCACCGCCAAACTCGATGCAACTACGAACCAACTCGAAGCCCGCGCCAACCAAGACCCGGCGACCATCACTAATTTCGAACGCTAGACCAGTCCACGTGCTACACTTACTCCATGGCACACCAAAAGAAACAGGTGTTCTCGGTACTGGCACTCATGACAGTACTCGTTGTCGTGGCAGGTGGCGCTCTCTTCTCCGCTGAGTATCTCCTTCGTCATCCTGACCTCCAAGCGCAGGTCGCCTCACTCGGCTACGTTGGAGTGGTTGTCATTGCGACGATTGCGGGACTCAATGTCCTCTTACCAATACCAGCGGTCGCCTTCACTCCCATCTTTACCGCGGCGGGGCTCAGTCTCGTGGGGATCATTCTCGCGCTGACTATCGGGACACTCCTTGCCGACTTCATCGGCTACGTCTTTGGTCGTATCAGTCGCGATACCCTCGTTCACAAATATCCAAAATTCATCGCCCGTCTTGAGCATATGCATAAGCACCACCGGAAGTGGCTCATTCCAATCATCTTTTTGTATGCGGCATTTATTCCCGTGCCAAACGAAGCGCTGATTATTCCCCTGGCACTCCTTGGCGTCTCCTGGCGGACGATGATGTTCCCGCTCTTTTTGGGCAACTTGGTCAACCAAGCCATCTATGCCTACGGCATGCACACAGCTTTTCGCCTGCTGTTTTAGCCCGTTAGAAGTGCCCATAAGGAAAAATGGGTTGTTTTAGCTGTGTTTCGGCATTTTGGTACTGTAGTAGTTATGAGCCCAGAGGTTTACTTCTAACGGGCTGAACCCCTTACAATTTCTAAAATAATCTGCTATAGTAGCGGGCACAAAGAAGGAGCTAGAAGCCCCTGTCCGCGCGAGCTAAAAATTGCGAATAGCAATTTTTCCGGTCGCGAAGCGAATCAGCGATATTTATGAGCTGATAGGGTTGGCTACAATATTCTTTGTTTCTTTTGTCCGCGCTTAGCTCAGTTGGCTAGAGCATTCGACTGATACTCGAAAGGTCCTAGGTTCGAATCCTAGAGCGCGGACAAAGGAAATAACAAAAAATACCATTCCTTTGAATGGTATTTTTTGTTATTAGTATCTAGCAGTTTTGCTAGATACGACCTTTGTCCGAGACGGAACGTTGTGAGCTTGCGAACCGTGAGTCGTGGTCAAGAGT
Source organism: uncultured bacterium (assembly GCA_937867625.1). Classification (GTDB taxonomy): domain Bacteria; phylum Patescibacteriota; class Minisyncoccia; order Phycocordibacterales; family UBA918; genus OLB19. The sequence goes on from CALMKR010000077.1 coordinate 7,701, forward strand.
ACTTAGTATAATTGAACTTGTGAAAATTATACTTAGTAACTCGTGACGACAAAAGACGCAAAAGAATATTGCTTAATAAACATAAAACCTTTCAGTTAACTGAAAGGTTTTATGTTTAAGTGCCGGAGAAGGGACTCGAACCCTTACACCTTGCGGCATACGCACCTGAAGCGTACGTGGCTACCAATTACACCACTCCGGCAATATATATGACTGTAGCCTGAGAAATGAATTCTGTAGATGATTAACGCTTCAGGTTTCCTTTCGCGTCGTTCGACAGTGCCCCACACTGTCTCACCTACCAATTACACCACCTAGGCAATGCACGAGATTGTACAGTAAGTAGTCCAATAAAACAAAAGCTGCCAGGACCGGATTGTCCAAGCAGCGAGAGGCGGCAGATTCCGCCTCATTTCACCATGAGCCAAAGAACGATGATCCCTAGCAGTATGACAAACAGTCGCACATGCAGTGACCAGGCCAGAATCTCTTCACGAAACCATCGGCCAATTGGACGGCGATTGAACTTCGTGAGCAGGTGAGCGTTCCGACCAAGGGGACTTTCTTTCACACCGTCCACCCTCCCAACCATAAGCAGAACTCGTTCCAGCCGATATCCACGGCAATGATGAACAGTCCCAGAGCAAGGGTTGCTCCGAGAATCATCCCGTAGAACTTCAGAGGATGATTCAGTGAGTATTCTACAATTTTATCTTGCATCTCTGCTCTCCTCATACACCCGTCTGTGCGGGCTAGATTATGATTTCCCGGAACCTAGCGGTCCCGGTATTTGTCATGATGAGGTGAATAATCAAATCCAGCCTCGTCAGCCAGACCTTCCACCCCAAACAAACGACGACACAATCTGATCAGCCACTTCATGTTTTCTCCTCGCGCCAAAGGGCGCTTTTCATTTTGGCGGTCTTTCCGCTTACCCAACATTATACACACAAATGGTCAAAAGTCAATAATTCCCCAGCAAAACCGTGAAAAAAGCCCAGAAATGCGCTATACTAGTGGTATGTCTATGGGACTTGCAGCGATCATCATTTTGGTGATTGTCATCGGTATTAGTATGGCCTCAGGGCCAAGCGGGCTACAGGATGTTCTCCCGGCCCTCTTTAGCTTTTTTGATCACTACCTCATCCCCTTTCTCCTCGGAATAGCGTTTTTGGTTTTTGTCTTTAATGCCATCCGCTTCTTTGTAGTTAATGGTGCGACCGAAGAAGGCCGCGAAAACGCCCGAAATCTCGCCCTCTACAGTCTTGGTGCTTTTGTTTTTATTCTTTCCTTCTGGGGCATCGTTAATCTCTTCACCAATGGTATTGGTCTTGATAACTGTGGCAACGATGTTGTACCTGATTACTTGGGTGAAGACTACGGCAGTCTCGCACCCTGTGTACCACATGCGCAGCGTTTGGGCTTCTAGAGTACACTAAAAAATCTCACACGAAAAACACCGCTGTCCCATAGGGACAGCGGTGTTTTTCACCCACTTTAGTATCTTAAATATTCAGCAAAAATATAGTCCACAAAAGGCAATTGCTCGTCTGCTCTTTTGTCTTATCCTTTGGCTTTAGTCTCTCCTAAAAGTCCGATACCACTTCAGAGTGTTCTGTATCGTCTACTCATTAGGTAGTCAATTGAGCTACCTAATATCGACCAATTAGCCGTTATTCGAGAACTTGTTACCAAGTCTCAACGACGTGTCCAATTGGAATTAATCCACGACCAGCTTCCGCTAGCCGTGCCTTGTTACGACTTACTCCCTGTCATCGAGCTTACCGTAGGACCAGATAAACTGGCACTTCGGGCACTCCCGACTCCCTTGAGTTGACGGGCGGTGAGTACAAGGCTCGGGAACGTATTCACCGTGACGATGCTGATTCACGATTACTAGCGATTCCAGCTTCATGGGGTCGAGTTGCAGACCCCAATCCGAATTGAGGATGGTTTTGGGGATTTGCTCCACCTTGCGGTATTGCGTCCCATTGTACCACCCATTGTATCACGTGTGCAGCCCAAGGCATCAAGGGACATGCTGACCTGGCGTCATCCTCACCTTCCTCTCCCGTGAGGGAGCAGTCTCGCCTGACACTTGTAACAGGCAACGAGGGTTGCGTTCGTTTCCCCACTTAAGGGAACAGCTCAAGCCACGAACTGACGACGGCCATGCATCACCTGCTATACACCCTCGAAGGCTTCTCCGGTTTCCCGGAGCGTGCAGTATAGTTTCTAGCCTTGGTAAGGTTTTTCGCTTAGCTACGAATTAAGCCACATGATCCACCGCTTGTGCGAGCCCCCGTCTATTCCTTTGAGTTTTAATCTTGCGATCGTACTACCCAGGCGGTCTGTTTAACGTGTTAACTTCGCCACAGAGAGGGTCGATACTCCCTATAGCCAACAGACAGCGTTTAGGGCGTGGACTACGCGGGTATCTAATCCGCTTCGCTACCCACGCTTTCGTGCCTCAGCGTCAATCAAGTCCCAGCAAGCTGCCTTCGCATTTGGTATTCCCCTCGATATCAACGGATTTCACCCCTACACCGAGAGTTCTGCTTGCCTCTGACTGATTCTAGTTATACCGTTTCGGATGCGATTCCAGGGTTGGGCCCTGGGATTTAACACCCGACTAATATAACCGCCTACGCACCCTTTACGCCCAGTAAATCCGGATAATGCTTGGGGCCTCTGTATTACCGCTCCTGCTGGCACAGAGTTGGGAGCCCCTTATTCATGAGGTAACGTCAATAAACTTCCTCCCTCATAAAAGGTGTTTACGTCCCGAGGGACTTCATCCACCACGCGGCGTCGCTCCGTCAGACTTTCGTCCATTGCGGAAGATTCTCGACTGCAGCCTCCCGTAGGAGTATGGACCGTGTCGCAGTTCCATCGGTGGGGGTCAGGCTCTCACCTCCCCTAGCCGTCGTAGCCTTGGTAAGCCGTTACCTTACCAACAAGCTGATAGCCCGCAGGCCGTTCC
>CALMKR010000078.1 GCA_937867625.1 uncultured bacterium
CTATAGACCAGCCGCTTTTGTTATGTGCTTTGCATTATTGTTCGATCTCCTCGGTAAGGAGGTTGGTCAGGAACGGTGTCATTGTCGTAGCAAAGATCTGAGCGCGGGAAGTGATGTCACCACTGAGGTGCTGATTGAGTGACGCATTGGTTTCTTCAGTAATAGTGCGATTGATATGGTCAATCGTGATAGCGCGGAGACTGCCTGGACCGTCAGCGGCGTCATTACCGCGGGTAGCAATCATCCCAATCACGTAGCCATCGGCATTAACGACTGGTCCACCAGAGGAGCCTTGTTGGCCCATGCTACTACCGCGGAGTGCGAGCACATCAACATCCTGCTTCCCGAAGGTGAAGAGCTCTGAGACCGAGGTGGTGGCACTGCGGGTGCGCAGGTTCGTATCGGTGTCTCCAGCGGCATAGACAGCGGGGTAACCAGCGGCAATCACTTCACCACGAATCGCATTTTTGGTCAGCTGGCCGTCATAGAGGGGAAGGGCAGTAAACTTCGCTGGGAGTGGTGCATCATCAACTGACTTGGTGATATGTAAGAGGGCGTAGTCTCGTTCGCCAGTACCACTGGGCGACGTCGCATCAATCAGTGAAGCATGTTCTGATACCCAGGCCGGTGGAATATAGAGAAGCTCAGCCACGTAGCGCGGAGCAGCCGGGGAACCGGTGCGGATGGTACAGGTACTTTCACCCAAGGCACCAGAGGCCTCAAGAAGGAGGAACTGCGCGACGTGCGCATTGGTGAGGATAATACCGTCTTCACTGATCACAAAACCGGTACCGGTGGTCGTACGGATAGTACGTTCGGTCACGAAGGTGCAGTAGATGTTCACAATCGCTGCTTCAGGATTGGTGGTTGGGGTGGCAACAGCCGTGGTACTTTCGATGACGGTCGCTTTTTGGTACTCGGCACTACGCTTGAGGATGTCCGGGATGCGGGCAAAGATAGATTCCAGTCGAGTTGGTTCGGCACTGACGGTATCGGCCTTGGCTTCTTCTATCGACGCTGACTCAGTTGGAGCTGGTTCCTCGGCACCAAAAAGATTCTCGATGCCAACAGCGAGATAGTTAGTAAAAGAGAGGTAGGCCATCAGTCCGGCCACCAAAATATCGATAATGAACTGCATAGGGGTAGTATACCATCATGCTCTAAATAGAACATGCAAAGTATGATGGATAGCATATGATATAATATCGATATGAACGCTAAGCAAAAAGCTATTGAGTTACGCCAAGCGGGGTATTCCTATCGGTATATTCACGAGAAGACCGGATTGGCCAAAAGTACGTTGTCGTATCATCTGGCTACTGTGCCATTTACTCCAAATGCCTACACGCAAAAAGAAAAGAAACAAGCGCAACAAAAATCAGCCGAGACCAAACACCGGCAAAAAGTGTCGAGAATCAACACGGCCGAACAAATTGCCCAAAAAGAAATTGGCAAACTATCAAAACGTGACATTTTCATGGCAGGTATAGCCCTGTACATTGGTGAAGGAAGTAAAACTCAAAACATCGTGCGGTTGGTAAACAGCGATGTGCGGGTAATTGGATTATTTTTACGCTGGCTAGAGGTCATCGGGGTTCCCTTGTCTCATGTCAAAGCAAGAATCCATGCGTATCCCACGACGGACTTCAAAAAAGCCCAAGAATATTGGTCGAATCATACCCATATACCGGCCAGCCAATTTCAGTCACCTTGTATCGACAGAAGACAAGGAAAAGACAAAAAACGAGCTGGCACACACGAGTGGGGAACGCTCCACCTAACGGTCGGGGCAAGGGGGAATAGTGCTTTTGGCTCGGCACTTTCGAGGAAAATCACCGCCTATATGGATCTGTTACTAGGTTGATATTATGACCTAAATTCTGTATACTGCCTGACGTAGCAAAAGAATGACAATTTAAAAGCGGGCGTAGTTTAGTGGTATTGAGGAAGTATTGGATACTTCCGAAAAACTGGCTTCCAAAATAAAGCCAGACACCAAGTCCTCTTTTGAAACAAAACAACAAAATATTGCGGGCGTAGTTTAGTGGTAAAATGACTGGCTTCCAACCAGTAGATGGGAGTTCGATTCTTCTCGCCCGCACATACTAGCGAGACCTACTGAGAGGCTTAAATGCCTCTATAAACCAGTAGAGTCAAGTTGAACAGAAAAAGCACCCAACCAAACGGGTGCTTTTTCTGTTGTTACTACTTACGCCGTTGTACCTGGGAAATGATTACAACAAACTCTTCTCAAGTGAACTTACCCAACTTTCCTTCATTTGGCTTTTTACACTGCTTCAAAGATTGCATCAGATTCTGACTTAAATCAGATCCTTTTTCTTTGATTCAAACTCCTCTTTGTTGATTTCACCTCGTGCGTATCGTTCCTTCAAAATATCGAGTGGTGTTTTTTCGCGTGAGCCACCATGGTTATGACCATTTCCAACACCTCCACGTACCAAGGCGACAATTCCCCAGATTACAAGGCCCCAAAAGAGCACCATAAAAATCCAGCCAAATCCGCCAAAGAACGGAAATCCATATCCCATCATAGAATTATTAAATTGTTGATTATTAAATCCGGTGGGAGACGACCACCCTCCCATCATCATTGGCATCCACCCACCGGTGATGCGCGTCACGTTCGTTGTTGTGTCGCACCCAGAAAGTTCTTTGCCAAGTGCAATATGAATCTGTTCCTCTCCATCTTCGCCATGCCGCTGTATGAGCATGGCATTCATGGTGGCATGGGAGGTTCCCGTCATTTGTCCCATGAAGTATTCACCAAGGACACCGAATTCATCATCAGAAAGATTTGCACACTCTACTTGCTTTGCTTGGAATCTATCCCAGACTTCTTTTCCTTCCTGTTCTTCTTCGGCAGTGTGTGCAACAATCTTTTCCCAATCTGCACCCGAGTTAGAGAATCCACCCATCATTTGGGCGTTCGCTTGTGTCGCAAACGTGCTCATGATACAGGTGACAAAAATTGTGAAGAGAAACTTTTTCATATTGAAATGGTTAGCCGAATACCAGAACTTTGTCTGAACTCTCGATCATCGCTAGGAGGTCGGTCATGGTGGAGACGGGACAAACATTACTCTCCTCTTTACCGCGCATCTTAAGGCAGGTACCACAAGCGTAGATGTTGCCCTTTAACTCTTTGAATTCAGCTACCTTTGCTGAAATATCAAAGTTTGTGCTGTCAGGAATAGTATCAAGTTCTGAACCCTCACTCATTAAAAAGATTTCTACTTGTCGCCCCGCTTGGAGTGCAGTGATACCGAGACGGAATGCATTCCACACGTGCTCGGGATTATTGGACTGAAGAATGATTCCTAGTTTCATTGCTGAATTGTATGCTCCTTGCAAGGGGAGTCAAGCGTAGCAATGTGTGAAACAGATTTTTGAATATAGGCTCTACATTTTTAATTAATCACTAAGTGTAAAAGAATGATATCGGGGTGCAGGTATCTACACTGTTCGTAAGTCTAAAATTTTGATATCATTCTATTCATGTTTTACGGTTCACGAGTGATGCAAAGAGTGATTGGGGTGCTTTTTCTCCTATCTCTTGCTGTGTCGCTTGGATTTGGTTACTTCCATGTAAAAAACATGGGATCTATGGATATGCCGATGCCCGGCTGTCCATTTATGATTGATACGAGTGTCGTTTGCTCAATGGACCCTCTTCAACATATCGAAGCATGGCAGCATCTGTTCACAGCAATACCAAGCGTTGGAATTACTGCACTCGTCTTGCTCTTGGGCATACTCGCACTTTACACCTCTTCAGTATTTCCTCAATTCCTCAAACATCTCAGTGTCGAATTGTTATTGCGAGTACCTGCACCCCAAACGCTGAATGTTTTTCGGCAAAACTATCTCCAAGAATTTTTCTCAAGAGGTATCTTGAATCCAAAGCTTTTCTAAGGTACGCGATATAACGCGCCATCGACTGGTGTGTATTTATTCGTGTAACTTTTTCTTTGTGATGAATATGAAAATCTTTATTGCAGTAGCCGTAGGCTTCATCCTCGGATTTGGCACAAGCTACAGCGTGAATACTTCAGAAGCACCTTCCGTGGAACAGATTTCTGATGGGACAAATAAAAATATATCCGAGCAAGTCACGACAATGAAAGACTCAATGGCAGATATGACAGGTACTCTCGCTGGTAAAACAGGAAGTGCACTTGACCGTACCTTTATCGAAAACATGATTGTGCACCATGAGGGGGCCATAGCGATGGCAGAAGTGGTTGTTGGGTCAACGAAACAACCTGAACTAAAAGCGATGGCAGAAAATATTATCAATACCCAACGTTCAGAAGTTGAAACTATGAAAGGTTGGCTTAACAAGTGGTACGGACTATAAAAATCTTATGGAAGAAACAAAAATATCAAAACTGAGCCCATATCTTATGCCAATTGCGGTAGTTATTGCAGGCGGGCTCATTGCAGGCGCAGTGTTACTGAATGGAAGTACGGAAAAAGTAACACAACAGAAGAATACTAATCCGACTGCACAAAATGTTCCTGAACAACAGGTTGGTTCAACGGACGCGGTAGCGAAAGTAACCGACAAAGACCATATCAAGGGTAATCCTGACGCACTCGTGAAAATAGTTGAGTATTCAGATTTCGAGTGCCCATTCTGCAAACAGTTCCATAACACGATGAACGAGATTATGGACAAGTATGGAGCAAGTGGCGAGGTGGCATGGGTATTTAGACAGTTTCCCCTTGACCAACTACATCCAGTGAAAGCGCAAGCGGTTGCGGTGGCATCAGAGTGTGCGAATGAACAGGGTGGAAATGATACCTTCTGGAAATTCACGGATAGATACTTCGAACTCACGCTCACCAATAATCGTACTGACATAGATGTGGTTATTCCACAAATTGCAAAAGAAATAGGACTTGATATTCCTGCATTCAATACATGTCGTCAAAGTGGTAAGTACAATGAACACATACAGGGCGACATCGCTAATGCGGTTGCAACTGGCGGAAGAGGTACTCCATGGAGCGTGGTCATTGCACCAAATGGAAAGACATTCCCTATAAATGGCGCACAACCACTAGGAGCGGTTGAACAGATCATCGAGTTGGCGAAGAAGGAAAAGTAATCAGTACCGTGATTCAGCAACTACTCATCGTATTCGCACGTCCAATTCACACACTCATTGCGTCTGTTGTGGGAGTGACTGTGTTTACCGTGGCAGTATGGTTACCGAATCTAATACTCATAGGAACAGTACTCACATCGAATACTGCAACAGTGATCGAAAAAGTACAAATTCTCATAAGTTTGTATGGAGGAATTGCAACTAATTTCACGATAGTATCTGCACTCTATACGATTCTCATTGCAATACTCTTCGGTGCGTACAGCTCACTCCTTGTCTATTACATTCGCACCGTGCAGACAAAGAGTAATGATGCCGTCCCAGTCAGTGCATTTGGTGTTGGTGGTGTCGTGAGCGGGTTCTTTGGTGTGGGGTGCGCCGCATGTGGGACATTCATTCTCACCTCGCTCCTTACCTTCAGTGGCGCAAGTACATTCCTCATACTCTTACCATTCGGAGGTCAGGAATTCGGATTCTTAGGAGTGGGGCTACTTGCATACGCTGTATATTCGCTCCTTAAGAAAATGAACCAACCACCCGTGTGCAGTATTTAAACGAATTAACAATCTTAAAATTATGGGATTAGACACAAATAACAACAAAGCCTTCCAGATCGCTGTATGGACTATTTTTATAGTCGCTATAGTAGGGAGTCTTATATGGATGCGTAATGCGGGAACCGCGCAAAAGCCAACAACATCATCTGTAGCTGATACTGACCTTCTTACCGTGGTAGCTGACGATTACGCCACAGGTCTTGCTGGTGCCACAGTCACCGTAATTGAGTATCTCGATTTCGAGTGTGAGGCTTGCGGTGCATATTTTCCTCTCGTAAAGCGACTCTCACAAGAATATAAGGACAAGGTACTCTTTGTCTCTCGTTATTTTCCATTACCTGGACATAAAAATGGTATGACATCAGCTCTTGCGGTTGAAGCTGCCGGAAGACAGGGTAAATATTGGGAAATGTATGACCTCGTATTTGAAGAACAGAAGAAATGGGGTGAGCGATCAGCTGCCGACCCGACGATTTTTGAACGATATGCAGAACAACTTGGGCTCGACATGGAACGTTTCAGGCAGGATGTGGGTTCACAGGAAGTGAAAGACCGCGTATTGAGAGACAGAGATTCAGGTAATCAACTTGGAGTAAACGGTACTCCTTCTTTTTTCCTCAACGGGAAAAAGATACAGAACCCCCAAGGGTATGAAGCATTCAAGGCGTTACTCGATAATGCGCTTGCACAGTAAAATACATATGAGAATTTTTGGGGATGGAAGTAAAAAAACAACAGGGGAACCTTCAACAAGGAAAGATTTCGAATATCTACAAAATGAGATGGTGTATTTTGATTCCGCCTGCCAGACGCTTCGTCCACAGCCAGTTCTTGATGCAATGCTTTCGTATTTTCAAGAATTCAATGCGTGTGGCGGACGAGTTAAGTATGCATGGGGTAAAAGAGTGGATGACGAGGTAGAGGCTGTCAGATCAAAAATACTGCATCATTTTGGTAAATCTGAAAAAGAGTACGTGGTTGCGTTTACATTAAATACCAGCTATGGACTCAATCTTGTTTTGAACCAAATCCCAATCGGAGTT
>CALMKR010000079.1 GCA_937867625.1 uncultured bacterium
TCTAAGGAGGTACTTAAACAGATCAAAGACCTCAAAGAAGGCGGTAAAAACAATGCTACAATAGAATAATATGAAAGACTTGTATGCCAAGGAAAGAGCGGAGCAACAGCTAAAAAATAAAGAAAAACAAGAACAGAAAGACTTTTTCGAAAAGCTATTTCTAAGTCACAAAAAAGAACTAGAAGAACTGCTAAAAAAAAATAAAAGTGTAGACGGTTACACTCCCAAAAAAGGCACAGATTATTTCACTGACGCTGAAATAGAAGCCCTTAAAAAAGACGTACTTGCTCAAATACCTACCCCAGAAAATGGTAAAGATGCCGAAGTAAACTACGATTTAGTATTTGCTTATGTAATTGAACAAGTCTCTAAGATTCCTAAGCCTAAAGACGGGGAACCTGGTAAAGATGCAGTAGTAGATACTGCTCAAATTGTAGCTGATGTCCTAAAACAAATCCCCAAGACTGAAAAACTAAAAGTAGACTACGCAAAAATACAGGAACTTATTGATGAAAAAGTAAAGAATATCCCATGGAATGAAAAGCGAGTGGTGGGCTATTCTAGCCTCAAACAATTAACAGACGTAGTATTAGATGGTATTCCGCAAGACAGTAAGGGTAATTATATCCTTACCCCACAAGTAGGAATAGCAGATACATTCGAGACAGTTTCAAAGAACCTAGACGCAAACGGTGCAACACTTAACTACACAGGAGAAAATCTTACCTCTATCGAATACGCTAACGGCATTATTAAAACCCTAGCCTACACAGGGGACAATCTCACCTCGATAGTCCTCTCGGGTAGTACGCCGTCAGGTATAACGCTCACGAAGACGTTTACCTACACGGGAGAAAACCTCACAGGGGTAATTTATTCATGATATAATTAACACATAATAATAAAACTATGTCTAAGTCAAACACATTTGAATCAGAGCTTCTTGCGCTCATTTTTAACAACACAGATATTGCCGATATTGGTGACGCTGGAGGATTGCAAAACAGTGCAACTGCTGGTTCATTATATGTAGCGCTTCATACTGCCGACCCTGGTGAAGCTGGAACAGCAACCACAAACGAAACAGCATACACTGACTACGCTCGTGTAGCGGTAGCTCGTAGTGCAGGTGGTTGGACAGTTTCTGGCAATACCGTAACCAATACAGCTCAAATTACCTTCCCACAGTGTGGAGTGACTGGTGCGACGATTACTCATGCTTCAATCACTACTGCCGCTTCTGGGGCTAGTAAAATCCTTTACTCTGGTGCCCTTTCAAGTTCACTCGCAGTAGCTAACCAAATTACACCTTTCTTTGCCGCAGGTACAGGTATTAGCGTCGTCGAGGATTAATATGGAACCATTAGTTATTTCACAAGCCGACTACGAAGCTGGTAACTATCCAAAAGATACACCAATCATGGTCGGACTAAACGTAGGAATGAACGGAAACAGTGACATGAACGCTGGGAAGGCTCCAACTAAAATTAAAGTAACTATTAAAAGTGCATAATGATTCAGAACATTGAACAATTAGTCCAGGCTGAGTTAGACGGCAAGGAACGCCGATACACTTGGCGCAAAACTCCTT
>CALMKR010000080.1 GCA_937867625.1 uncultured bacterium
AGTACTTGGGTGAGTACAAAGAAAAGGGCTAACGCCCTTTTTTAGCTATCGATAACTTGTGTATTTCTGGTATAACAATATTGAGAGGCACGCATCCCGTGTTGTCTCTCCATGATAAAAATAATAAGGTAATTCCATGGCATTTTTTAGATTCTTAAAAACCGCAGTTCGTATTCTGACAGTCGTTCTACAAGTGGTTGTAAACGTTATAGCAGCATACGACGCAGCCCACGTTGCTTCAACAGGGGCCTAACCTAAAGGCGAATCGTGACTACAGAAGTCAGACCTACAGTAACTAAGGCAGCTTTAGAGCCAGTGACGAATACCTTGGCAGTCCGTAACGGTGAAGTCTATGACTATTACCGTATCAAACCGGGCGAGCCGAGGGGTGATTTCGTTGATCTTCTCAAGCTTCCTTCAGTGCCCACGGAAGGATACATCACATACAAGGGTAAACTCTACCCATTTTCTTTACGAGACTTTTTCAGGAGACGTGTAAATGTTGGACAATCAGCCTATCGCAACCCAGCCAGTGCTGACACAACCGACAGCACCGCTTCCAGTGTCGAGGCCTCTGCAGTGGCTGCAACCGCTACAGCCCATTCAAACGAACCAGGTTCTAGCAACGCTTTTGGACTTCAAGAGCACCAAGCTGCTGACCTGGCTTGGCAGGAGCAAATCGACGCACTACAGTATCTCGACGATTCGGAAGCGTAACGGATCTTCGAGGACAATCCACAACCCGGACCAGCTTATGCGGATCGCTCAGTACAAAATACTGACGAAGATCCTCAACAACGTGGCTATTCCGGCATACATCACTGCTTTCGAGCGGAACAAGTCTATCCCAGACATGGCAGCCCTTCATGTAAATAAAGAAGTTGTCATAAGCGTGGATATCAAAGACTTCTTTCACAGCATCAAACAAGTACATCTAAATGAATTCTTCATGGCGATGGGGATTGACGAGATGCCTGCTCGAACGCTTTCAGAAGTCTGCACGTTCAAATCGTTTTTACCACAAGGGGCTCTTACGAGCCCTAAGTTGGCCAACATCATTACAGCACAAACCTTTGGTCCAATACTGAAGGAGTACTGCGATGCTCAAGGCCTAACGATGACAATCTATGCAGATGATGTCACCGTATCGTCGACCAATCCGGCGACAAACGTTTCTGAAATTCTCTCTTTCGTCACGAGTACGATAAGGAGCTGTGGCTTTCGTGTGAATCATGCAAAAACGAAAGTCATGTGGAAAACCAATCGACAATATGTTTGTGGCGTTGTGGTAAACAACAAGATGAACATGATCAAGAAAGAACGTTATAAGTTAAGAGCAATTGTTCACAACATAACGAAAAATGGAGTCGAGCCAGAGGCCCTTAAAAGCCAAACTGACGCAACACACTTCATACACCACATCAAAGGCAGAGTAAACTGGCTTAAGCAGTTGAACAGCCCGATGGGGGAAAAGTACGCAAACAAATTGAGCGCATATCTTGCAACGATAACGTTATCACAGGTGGACGCACCTGTAGTGACTGGACCGACAAGTGTGCCTGAAGTTGTAGGTGCTATCGCAGCCGAACCCGTGTTCTGAGAATGAAACGGTAATTTGGTATAAGAAATGTACAGAAGGGCTAGATCACCTCTTCTGTACATTGGCGTTTTCTCTGCACCACAGGGTTACGCACTGCTCTTTGAAACTGACCTACAGGTCTGGACCATAGAGCCAATGGATGGTCTTAACTCCTTGAAGGGACCCGACTCGGAACAATGTCGGACCCACGAGATACAACGGGAGAACGTATCTTGACCTCACAGAATAAAAGCATTATCGGAGTTTTACGGGACGCGCCCTTAAACGCACTTAATTTATCTTTCGCTCCTTAATAGGGAGCGAGTATTTTTAGCCTTCTTTTTTTAGCCAAATTAAGTAGAACTAACTCCCCCAGCAGACACCGTGAGTGCGTGGCCACCGAAAGCCAACTTAGCCCCTGCAGCATCTAACAACATAGTAGCTCCACCGTGGATGGCATGAACTTTAGAAGCGTCAACCGTTATAGTAGAAGCACCCCCATAGTCAATAACAACGCTACCTGCCGTTATAGTAACTCTGGCAACACCACCCACTATACCTTGCCACATAGCAGGAGCATGAGTGGTGACTGCAGTTCCAATAGTACAGACTATCATCCCATCTTCTGTTAAGGTTTCTGTCATAAGAGGGGATCCGACATGGCTAACTAGCTGATATTTACGTACCCTTGTGTCAGCCGCTGGAAGGCTCGTAGAGGGGTTTGGTTCACCTCGGAGTACCTCACCCGCAGCAACGTCTCCAATGATGTCTGAGAGCTCGTATAGGCCCGTTTTGGACCTATCTAGGGACCGTTCCCACCCCATGAACTCGTAAAGCCGTCCTGAGACGTTTGCGGCGGTCTGCTGGCTTACATCGGAAAAGCGTTCCCAGTTTCTAGCAACGACTCTCACTACGTCATCAAACTTGGATAAGAAGATCTGAGCTAAGGGTGAAGCTTTAATCAGCGTGCTACCGTTGGCCATCATACCGAAGATACCACCGCCCTCAGTCGTGATGACGTGATCTCCTGGGGCAAAGTCAGAAGGTTTGTCTGGGTTAGCTGTGTAGCCACCTTTCATGTTGGTAGAGTTACCAGTGTCAACCCCTAGTTCAGAACCAGACATGTTGTTTTGAGTAGTGGTACCTAATCCTAAGCGGGGAAGGGCACCCATGATATCCGGATAAGTAAGCCCGGTGTTAACCATTACATAGTCACCTATATTTGGTGTGAAGTGAACCCCCGCCTTACCGCTTCCACCAGTAGGTAGAAGCCAGGTTACTTCGTCTAGGTAACTACCTTTGACAGTTTTAACTGA
>CALMKR010000081.1 GCA_937867625.1 uncultured bacterium
AAGGAAAAGGCGTAGACATAGACACGAATCTGCATAGTCTGGAGCTAGGAGATTCGTGGCTCATCGAGTTTGTCTTCATCGTAGAAGAGAAATACAACATAACTATTACGGACGAGATGGCAAAGAAACATTTCATTCGTATACGTAACGCTGCCAAATATCTGTCCGGTAGGGATTTAGGTGGCCGGTTTTAAAGGAGCCTCAGTGAGAACTGAACAAGAAATAGCAGCCAAGATCCGTCAGGTCTTGATTGACTATATAGACCTTCCAGTGGAGCAATCTGTCGTAGGCGCGACCAGGTTTATCGAAGACCTTAACTTCGACTCACTCGATTGCATTGATTTCATCATGGAAGTAGAGGACGAACTCGGTATTGAGATTGACGATCTCGATATGGACAAGATCAAAACGTTTGGCGATGCAGTAGCATATGCCATAAAGAAGGGTGCATGAAAACTGAAAACGTTTACGTTGATGCTGCACTCATCTGTTTCATGTAAACGGCAAAGAGACTACGTCTCTTTTTACATTACAATTCATGTTGCTTACTTGGTATAAGCAATATGTAGAACAATTCTACTTTTATTTAAAGGAGCCTTCCGTGGACAATCAAACGAGAAATCTGAAATGGGGGTTGGTAGCAGTAGCTCTAGCAGCTATTGGCTACGTAGCAATTCCTATATTGCTTACCATGGCATTGAGCCTTGTAGCCATTGGTATCTGCGGCATTGACTTGCTGGCTATGTGGTTTACTCTGCCAGGTCTATGTGAATGGCTGGCTCAGTTTTCTATGTGGCTCTGGACAAGTGCCATACGAAGCAATCCAGTGGCCCGTATGCATCGTGACTTGAAAGCCCAAGCGCAGGACATCGATGAGCTGGAGAAGAACACGGCGAAATGTACTGCTGGTATTGATGCCACGCAGCGTTCAATAGAAGATGGTCGCAAAATCATGGACCCTGTCGTTGTTGCTCGTTGGGAAAACGATTTGAAAGGGCTCATCGTCTTGCGCGATTCTGTCTTGCAAGTGATCAGAGATGAACACAAGCAATACAAGGTTTTCGAAGGTCTGATCAAGCAAGCCGAGGCGGAAGTTGCTATTGCGAAATCAATGGCAAAAACTGTCGGTCTGCTGAGCTTCGCCAAGAAGAACGGAATCAATAGTCAAGGCAGCAAAATCTCCTTCGACGAAGTTGCAAAGCGCATGTCTGAATCCCGTGGCCGTATGCAGATTGCGTTGAACCGCATCCAGACCGGTACTGTGGAAAACACCCATGAAATCGTGACTCCTGCGGCACCGCTCGGCATTACCCAGCAAGCTGCAAACGTTGTGGACACTCCATACCGTTCGTACTCTGCTCCTCCTGTTGCACAACCCGTGTATCAGACACCGCCACCCGCTCCTGCATCCACTGGCCGCAAACTGGGCCGTTAAGGAGTTCACATGCCTAAATGGTTAAACGCCGTTATAGGTCTTGTTGTCGTAGTGATAATACTGGTTGCTCTCGTCGTCGCAAAAGGCGGCGTGGGTAGCTCAGGTGCATCTAGTTCCGGAGACGATCCTCCGAGAACTGACTACAGCGATGACAAGAGCCTCAAAGGTTTGAAAATTCCTTCCTCCAACTGACCCTTACCTATATAGGAATCAAAATGCAAAAATCCCGTTTCTCCCGTATTTTCAGCATGGCTACCATCTTGGCCTGTGTGATGGGTTTGGCCTCGGCTACGGCCCAAGCTCAACAGCTCAACGTTGCCACTGGCTCAAAAACCGGCACCTACAACTCGATGTTTGAAGACATCAAGAAGTTCTGCGGCAATGAACTGCTGATGAATGGTCGTGTCACAACGGGCGGCGTCCAGAACCTGGAGCTGCTTACTGGCAACAAGGTGCAAGCAATATTCGGTCAGTCCGACATGATGTACCGTCGAAGCCGTGGCAACACCGACCTGGCTGACGTCAAGACCCTGCTGGCCATGCATCCGGAACAACTGCACTTCATCGTGCGTTCTGCTCCGATCAAGGAAGGCGGCTATGGTGCGATGGGCATCAAGGTCATGGGTACGGAAGTAACCCTGACTGAAGTGGCTCAACTCAAGGGCCGCAAGATCGCAGCCTGGGGTGGCTCAGTCGAAACCGCCAAACAGGTTCGTCTGGACAGCGAGATTGCCTACGACATCATCCAGGTTCAAAACTTCGGTGAAGCCAAGAAAGCTCTTGACGCTCAACAGGTTGACGCCATCTTGATGGTTGGAGGTGCTCCTATGGCCGATATCGCTGGGGACGAGGAGAAGAAAATCCCTGCTCTCAGCGCTGCCTATCGCCTACTGGCCGTTGGTCCTGCGACGGTTGCCAAATTGAAGGATTCGTACCCCCGTACGGACAACCTGACCTACGGCAACCTGAATGCCCAGTCGGTCCCTACGGTTTCAGTCGAAGCGTTGTTCGTCACCCGTGAATATAAAACGGCAGCAGCAACTGCGGCTTTGTCTTCGCTGCGTAACTGCGTGATCACCAAACTCGACGACATCAAGGAAGCCGAAGGTACTCATCCAGCATGGCGTCGTGTGTCGGCCACCAACAAAGGTTCGTGGCCCTACTACAACCTGCCAACCGCAGCGGCAACACCAGCCGTAGCACCGGCACAACCCAAGAAGAAGTAATTCTTTGCGAACTGGCTAGACTAACCATCTAGCCAGTTTCGTTTTAGCCTTAGGAACTACATGAAAGTCTCTGACGCTTTAATAGAGGCCTTAAAGCTCATCAGTGAGCGGGGTAACTGGATACAAGGCTGGTATGCAGCTACCTCTGACGGTAAGCAAGCTCAGGCCCATACGAGAGAAGCCTGTAAGTTCTGCTCTAAAGGTGCCATCAGCCACGTCGTAGCCATGTTTAACTTAGGTTCTGACATCCACGCTCAGATGGAAATAGCCTTGAAGAAAACCATGGCTGGAAGCGTTCTTTTCTACAACGACGGTAAAACTCACAGCGAAGTCATTGCTGCTTGGAAAGCCGGTATTCAACGCCAAATAGCAAAGGAATTGAAAGATGCTGCTCTCGGATTTTCTGAAGGGAGTTAAGGCCAAAATTGACACCCCTGAAAAGTGGTGCAAACAGAACATGTGTGTTAAGTCTGATGGCCGACTTGCAAAACTTTGGGACGAAGATGTCGCCAAGTGCTGCATTGTTGGCTCCATGATGATTCGTCGTGGAGAACTGGCTGGAGATTGGAAGTTGCCATTCCCAAGTTGGTTGAACGACTTATATTCTCAAGCCAAGGAGGCTTTAACCGATCACACAAATGGTCAAGCTCTACCATCATTCAACGACGAACATACACATGCCGAGGTCATGGAAGTATTTACCAAAGCCATTCGAGACGCAATGGTAGATGAAATGCTTGATTACGAACATTAACAAGGAACCAATGGACACCGTGAAAGTAGAAGCGAGGACTT
>CALMKR010000082.1 GCA_937867625.1 uncultured bacterium
CGAGTGCATTTGCAATGTTAACTTTTACAAAGTCGGCGTCAACATAAGTCCCTGCCGTTTGATTTGGGAAATTATAAGTAACTTCGTCTTCGGCTTGATACTTATTAGTTAGAGCCGGTGTGTCTGGATGTACTACTGCCGTTGAAGCTTTTTCAGAAGCAACTGTATAGCGGTGTAATTCATATTGAGGACCAAATACAAGAGCAGATAGCGGAGCGTCTGCGAAGACGGGTAGCTGACTAAATTCTTGCTTGATTAAAACTTTGGGAACGATGTATGCCATATGATAGGAAACTCCTGTTAATTACTTAGATTAATTTTATTCTAATTAGACTGGTTTTGCAATAACTTTTACTGATTTTCTAAAGGTTTTTCATTTAACTCAGTGTATACTGAATTATGCACTGATTTTAGCTTTAAGTGGTCTCCCTTGAGCTGCCACGTATCAAAGAATTCTGTGTCGATATTTAACTTTACACTAAAAACATCCTTCCCATCAACAAGATAATGCTCTGGGGTTGAAATAGATGATAATTTGAATTTTATAAAGCAATACTCTTCCATTATTCTTTTTGAGAAATAAAGAAAAGGATATTTGATGTAATCAGCAAAAGTCTCAGCTGCGCCTACTGGACCTTGTATACAATTAAGCATGATTGGTAAAGAACAGATACGCGCAAAAGATTCTTCTGATTCTGCCACGTTCGCTCCGATACGGTTATGACCTATAGTGTTTGTCCCGGACTTACCGTACTCAGCTGTCCCTCTATACACAAAAACAGCAGGTCTTTTGTGTGGGGTTCTAGGATTCCAGTTATTAGACAGGTCGATGAAAATTTTTGATTTTGTTTCATCGGGGCTATAAGTCTCTTCAAAAGGATAACCTAAGTCTGCAGGTTGATTAGTAATTAAGTGATTCTTGAGAATATCAAATACCACTGCCTGCGCTTTAAATGGTGTTAAACTACACTTATCTATTTTAGCTTGAGCAAGTTCACGCCCGACCTTAGATACATAGTTTCCTTTAAATGGGAAGTTACTCATTTTGATTAATACTGATAGTGTATACTGGATCAGTAACAGGTAGCAAGCTTAATTTTAATGTTTGCGATGTGATTAATCCTGTTCCTGGAAAAATCGTAGCTTGGCGGTCTTTAACAAGATAACGTAAATTACTAGCGGAATCAACAATTATGTCATTAGTCTCGACTCCAGGAAAGCCAGGAACTCTGCTTAAAATCTGAGTGGCTTCTAAGACACCAGTACCATCAGGGTTTAATTGACGTACGGTTTGTCTATTCTCAATTGAAATATAGATTGGTAATGGTTTATAGTACCCGTTGGTTTTTTGCTGTCCGTAATTTGGGGATGTAGCAGTTAAAGCTAAACCAGTAACAGGGTCTATTGATTCATCTGAAGCTTGGATTCCGAATGTACGAAGTTTTAATAAATAGCATTCTGCTCCAGTGAATTTTGCGCTTCTTAAAATTTCTTTACGCAGGATTTCTGAAGCAATACGAAATTGCCTTGAAGTAGATGCAGGACCATCTAAAATTGTAGATTCCGAGATGTACTTTTGATCTCCTACTTCTAAACGTATACGATAAAATACGCTGTCACCAGTGTCTTGCTTCATGTTACTTTTGTCAATGAAGTAACATGAGTTTCCTACAGAGTAGCAAGCAAGCAGTTCACTAAAGTCAATTGTTCCACTAACTTCAACAAAAAATAAATACGGTTCCGTCCTATAAAAAGCCGGATCGATTTTCCAGTGCAAGATATGTCCTGTACTATAGTTTGGAAAAGCTACGAGAGAAATAAAAGGATTAGGCTCCATGTTTGATGAGTCTATTAATTAATGGCCGATAATCTCCACCACGTCCGTAATGGGTTTGTAGCACCAACTTCTTAATCAATGGATAAGTTAAAAAA
This sequence comes from uncultured bacterium, assembly GCA_937867625.1. Taxonomy (GTDB): domain Bacteria; phylum Patescibacteriota; class Minisyncoccia; order Phycocordibacterales; family UBA918; genus OLB19. The sequence continues at coordinate 1,933 of CALMKR010000082.1, forward strand.
TAGTCAGTAAGAATTGCATCATATTTTTCTTGCTGACTCATGAAGGCTCGAAATATACTGTCCTTTTTATGGGCTGCAATATACTTTATCATGTGCTTTGTTTTAAATTTTACTAGTAAAACAGCAGCATCACTTTTTGTATTACAAGGACATTTAGAGGGTGAACTCATGGAATACTTGAGTACTCAGAAGAATGAAATCCGTAAACTTTATTAATGCTTTGGGTCAACTTTATGTTATTTGACAATTCTTTAAATTCGTCCCATAACGTCTTCCCAAGAGTAGCAAAAATTTCTGCTTTGTCTCGATCGTTAACAGTGGTGCCGTCCGCATTATAACTTAAATTATTGCTAGCTTCCCCAATAGCTGCACCACGTAATAACCAACCCCATACACCTAAAGCCAATAATGCTCTTGATGGGAAAGTTTCGACAGTGTATTTGTGTCTAGTTGGGGGCGGCAGTATATTGAAATAGTCTACTACATTAGTTATAGCTTGTTCTATGTCCTCTGGAGTAAATCTTACATTTTCAACTAAAGTATTTATTTCTGGCCTATCCATAGACCAGATACGTAGCTCTTTTTCAGTAATTATCGATTGTGCCATGTTTAGAGTATAGGGTATAAACACAAAAAAGCCAAGAGTTTTAATCTTGGCTTTTTTATATTTATGCTAACCGGGCTCTTAGTTAAATGTCACTTTAACTGCTCCGCGGACGTTACCGATAGAGAGTGAGACATTCATGTACTGGAAGAACTGCATGAAGAATGCTTTGTTTTCCATATACACAGTCAGAGGCTGCAAGCGGTAGTACTTACCGTAGAATTCTTCTGAAGAGAAGAGGTAGATGACGTTGTCAGGGACAAGGTCTCTCTTAAGAGTGTAGATAGGCTTCACACCAAGCAATTTTTCGCTAGGCAGACCAGTAACAAAGCCTTGTTGGGCCAGGTCACCACCAATTTCACTACGACCCATTTTCACGAATTCCATCGCTGTGATGTTGTTCATCAGCATGACCCCTTTGCTTTCCCCGCCATCTGGCTGAGTAGGACCAAAAGGAACATTCAAGCGTTGAATTGCTTTGAAGGCTTCGGCAAGGTTTTCACGTGTAATACCACCAGAGATAGTAATATTTTGTGGAAGACCGTAACCGTTGAGAGAGTTTACCGTATTCACCGTACCAAGGCTGGAGTTAACTTTAGCGATAAAACGCGAGTCAAGCTAAGTAGCCAAGTTTTTGGTAGAAATTTCCAGCAAGACCTGACGGATATCGTAGTCATAACCACGAAGCTTATCAATGTCTTTAGAGATAAGAGGGCTCATCAAACGAGTAAAGTAAGATGGGTATCTGTCTCCTTTGAACTGGTACATGTCAGGCACGACACCAAGAGGCACTGTTACGGCTGGAGCCACATCAGGTTCACGGTCATTCCATTTAACATGCAGTTCTGGATTCTCAGCCTTATCGAGTTCATCATTACTGATGTCAATAGGTGTTAGAATCTTTTCTGCGAAGCTTTCTTCACGGAGGCGATTGCGGGTAAATGCTTGTGCTGAGACTGAAGCATCTTTTGTTTGCCCAGCTTTAACCATCTCGATAAAAGATTCGTTAAACACTGGAACTTCATGCGAAGCTAATTTTGTATATCCTGTTTCCATATAATTGGTTTCTAAGTTAGTTATTAGCTAA
>CALMKR010000083.1 GCA_937867625.1 uncultured bacterium
CGTGAGTAGGAATGCCAGAATATATCCCCAATGCCACTAGTCATGATTGGTACCACCGGTATTGCAAGAATACCGACAGACAAGAACTTATGACGTCCGGCACCTAAACCTCTGAGGTACAGCTGAACAACCTCCTTTGGGGGAAGTGCCAGTGTCATCTCAAGAAAGAGGCGGTGTTGTGACTGACAGGCTACCGAACACTGATGGTCTTGCACCACTGTCGGTGTGGTGTGGTCTTCCTGTCTGGGTGCCCATAATCAATGGCTAGAGTAAAGGGGCTTAGAGTAACAGCCGAAGTAGTGTACCAGTATCCCGAAAAACCCACCGCCTTCGGGTAGCGGGAATTGAAGACGGAGAAAATACAACCATCTATTGAGGCGCTCTGTCATGCCGGTTAACCTCTTTTGGGCCTAGGTTAGAAGGGTCATAGGACACTATATCTCAATGGGATAGAAATGTGTATGACCCAATTCTGGTGGAGGATTGGTCGGTTCGAGAAAGATGCAAAGGTGCCATCTTGAGGTGATGTCAGTGAGTCTGTTGATGTATAGGTACATCAAAATACCCCAAAAACCAAACCCAACAAACAACATGATCAGAATAGGAAAAATTGAAGAAAAGATCCGGGGTGATGTCCGGGCAACACTGGTGCAACTAGGGGAATGTGACGGTTTTGATCCAGCAAGCTCTCTCTTGGTGAACTTGGTGCCCTTTGTGCATGTGTGTTGCGCTGAATATGGTGTTGTGGAAGATGTAGAGGTTCGGTGCCTCTTTAATAAATTAGCGAATGAATGTGTGGAGACCAAACCATTTATGAAGTGGAAGCTGCTTGCTGGAGTTCATGATCGATATTTCGCTGGAAAGCCGAAGGTATATCAGCGTGTGCGTAGTCTAGTGCAAGCATCTGGTGTTGTCAGCGTGGTGAAGCAAATGCGGAGAGTGATCCAAAAGGTATGTGACAAGAAAACCAAAGCCAGAGAGGCACGCCGACCAGTCGTGGATAAGGATGGCTGGACACTAGTAAACCGTAAAGGTAAGTGGAACAATGAAGAGGAGGGCCGTAAGATCATTGTGTGGGGTGTCCATGAGTCTATCTTTCATGAAGCAGACGTAAAGGGGGCCATTATGGCGGTGGGTGTTGATGGCACACAATGCCGCGTCGCTAGGGTGGGCCGGGAATGGGGCCGGAGAATCGAGATTATTTTTGAATCGAACGAGGCAATGACCCGAGGGTATGAAACTATACGCAAATGTATGAATGACAACTTTGAGGCAAGGGCCGTGCTTGGACGATCGTTTTCTGAGCGTGAAATGGCCAGGGTGCGTAAGGGAGTGCCGCCAAATGTGCAACTAGCGTTGTCAAATTATTATGAAGTATTGCAGATAATACAGGTTAGGGAAAAATGTGGCCAGGCGTTCATTCAAGTGGCCAACGACCATACTGTTCTGGAAGAATTAACTGAATTTGGTGACGGGGATGAATCAGGCGGACCTTGTCATGGTGATGTGGGCACAGAATTAAGGTATGATGGCTCAGTGATGAAGAATTCGTTCGTGAAGGGCTCGGCTAAAACAAATCGTCCTAAACAGAACACTACTCAAAGCGAATTGGGGTTGGGAGGAGCAGGTAAAAATAGGGTAGGGGCAGGTCCTTCAGCCAGTGGGCTAAAGACTACTGGAAAGAACCCAAGCCGGAAGGTGACAAGTTTGAATAACTCGGATAAGGGAGATTCGGTGATACGCATTGGAACGTGGAATGTCCAGGGTGTCGGGAACAAATGGGATCCCTTGGCGGAAGTCGTGGATCGTCATAAGGTGGACATTTTGGGTATCACCGAGCATTGGTTGCGGGACGGGGATAGTCACAAGCTGGGACACGGTTCTAAATTTCAATGGTTCGGTAAGGTCAGCAAGGAAATTGGAGCGACAAGCAATAGGGGATGTCAAGGTGTTGGCTTTTTGGTTAGTGCACGTGTCGTGGATATGGTAAGCATCGTTAAGTGTGAAGAAACGACACATGCATCGCGCCACATGTGGATCAAGGTCAGGGTTAATGCGAATACAAATATATTTGTTGGGGTGGTATACATGCCAGTCGATAACTCTAAGGTTGAGACTAAAAAGGAAATCATGGAGGAAATAAGTGCGCAGGTCCATCGGTTTGCGAGGAATGGGGAAGTGTATTTGGTGGGCGATTTTAATGCCCGTGTTGGTGTAAACGATGCAGTAAGCGGGAATTGCATCGGGGCTTTTGGGGAAGTGAATCGTAACGCTAGTGGTGACTTGCTTATTCGGTGGCTTAAACAAGAGAACATGGTGATTTTCAACGGGCGGGAATCGGAAATTGGAACCCAGTACACACGTGTTGTGAAAAACAACCAAAGTGTTTTGGATTATATCATTGGATCGGAAAACTCTTTGCATATGGGTACAGTTCAGAAAATATCGATCAAGGACGGAGCCCAGGATTTCATTGGGAGTGACCATCGCATGGTGGTGGCGGATCTGAAGGTGAACGTACTTCTAAGAAATGGGGCAAAGGATATAAAGGTGTCGTCTTGGAAAATCGGGGAAATGATGCAGAGACAGAGGAATGAAAAGGGTGTGATTGAAGCGGAATTCGCCGCCGCGATAAAGGAAGAGCTAGGGACGTGGTCAACCAAGGTGGATCAGGATGCATTTGGTGACAATATTGATAATATGTATGAAGAATGGAAAGAAAAATTCAGTAGAGTATGTCGTAGGGTTGTTGGGAAGAAGACCAAAATAGTTAAGAAGAAGATGAAGAAAATCCCTACTGTAGTCAAAAAGCTATACGAGATCCGTAACATTGTACGGAAAGAGGCGGAGGATTCAAAGTCGGCGAAGTTATTTGAGGTTGTGAATGAAATTTCAGATCAAATCAGGGAGATTGTTTCAAAGTTCAATCGGAAGAGTTGGGAAGAGTTTTGCCGTGACTTGAAGATGGAAAGAACGGGACCACGTGAATTTCACGCCAAGCTACGAAAAATCTTGGGGGTTAAGCAAACAGTATCAGATGGGATGCGTAATTGTGACGGGGAGATTGTAAGTAACGGGGTAGAGGTTAGAGCGGTTTGGAGGGACTTTTTCGAAGAGTTGGGGAGGGACCAATCCGTGCATACTTTTGATGAAAGGTTTCGGTCAGATATTGAAGAAAAGGTACGGGCCCTAGAGCAAGATAGCTATAATGCTCCCCTGATAGCGAGCATTGATGGTTCAATCACCACAGCCGAAGTAGCGGAACATCTTAAGACTTTGAAAAATTTCAAGGCACCAGGGATAGATGGGATTAAGAATGAATTACTAAAGGCTTGTCTGAGCGCCGAGGGTACAACAATGTTAAGCGTGTTATTAAACGAGTTCTGGGATAAGGAGTGCGTCCCGGATGAACTGCTGGTGGGCAGGATTGTAACAATATTCAAAGGTGGTGACAAATATGACTGTGGTGATTATCGGGGTATCTCCTTACTCAGCGTTGTATATAAGTTATTAAGTTCGATTGTGAATAAGAGGCTATCTAATTACTTCGAAGAGAACGGGCTTTTGGAGGACGAACAGGGAGGGTTTAGGAGTGGGCGAGGATGTGTAGACCAAGCATTTAGCTTGCATTCAATTGTGGCGGAAAGAACTAGCAACGGGGCGAAAACATACATATGTTTTATTGATATCAAAAAAGCATATGACCGTGTATGGCGTGATGGATTGTGGTGGACTATCGCTGAGAACGGGGTCAAGGGTAAAATGTGGCGTATACTGCGGGCGATGTACAGAACAAGTAAGTCGAAAGTTTTTTGTGGAGGTCAAGATTCTGAAATATTTGATGTAGAGCTTGGTGTTCGTCAAGGGGATGTGTTATCGCCACTTGTATTTTCGATTTTCTTTAACGGTCTTATTCGAGCTCTGAAAGCCAAAGGCTATGGTGTTGAAGTTAGGTGGAAGCGGATATGTGGTCTGTGGTATGCGGATGACATTGCACTGATGGCTGGATCTCAACAAGAATTGAGAGACATGTTGAAGTGTGTGGATGAGTATTGTGAGAAGTGGAGATGTGCGGCAAATGCGAAGAAAAGTGGGGTTATGATTGTTGGAGGCGCAGACGACGGGCATGAGGACGGTATGCCGTACTATTTGAATGGCGAGGTTGTTCCCATTGTGTCTACGTATAAGTACCTGGGTATTGTGTTCAATAATACCTGGAGTTGGACAGACCAATCGGAATATGTGTTGTCACGTGCGACAAAGGCGGTTGACAATGTAGAATTTCGGTTCTGGAAAAATCGATCAGTTGACATTGAATCAAAGGTGATAGCTTGGAAAAGTGTCTTCCGCCCTGCGATTGAGTATGGGAGTGAAGTGTGGTGGCCACTAAAGGCGGACT
>CALMKR010000084.1 GCA_937867625.1 uncultured bacterium
AGATGTACGTGTTTGTACTTTGAGTCGCTTTTTTGTGTGGTCAACGCAGCTATTGGACAATTTATGACTTTCTAAACGAAGACGATGGATGCGATCGAGTCGCCGGCACGCATCTTCATCACCCGCACACCCTGCGTATCACGACCCAAGGTCGGCACATCCTTCAAAGGCAGCTTAATCACCTGACCCTTCTTACTCATGATAACAAGTTCACCTTCAGCACGCTCTTCTGGATTAAGGACAATCGCCCCAACCACGACACCGGTCTTGTCGGTCACCTTCGCCGTCTTGATACCTGAACCACCACGGTTTTGGACCTTGTACTCCTTGATAGAGGTCGTCTTACCGTAGCCGTCTTCGGTCACCACGAGAATCTCGGCTTTGTTGTCCCCCTTCTTGACGACGTCAGCCGAGACAATCACGTCACCCTTGCCGAGTTTCATACCAGTCACACCCGCGGCGATACGACCCATTTCCCGAACATCACTCTCCTTAAAGCGGATTGATTGACCCTTCTTGGTCACGAGTGAGATATCGTCATCTTTGCCGACGAACTTGGCAGCAATAAGTGAATCGTCTTCTTTGAGGTTGATGGCAATGAGACCACTACGACGCACATCCTTAAAGGCGGCGGCGTCAGACTTCTTTGCGACACCATTTTTGGTGATCATCATGAGACTCCAGTCACCAGTCCACTCTTCTTTGCGGACAGCGAGGACGGAGGTTACCCGCTCTTCTTGGGTCATCGCGAGGAAGTTCATAATTGACTTACCCTTGGTCGCACGGCGACCCTCAGGAATTTCGTACATCTTACTCTGGTACACCTTACCCTTGTCGGTAAAGAAGAGGAGATCACTGTGCGCTGAGGTCGTGATGAGGTTGGTGACCACATCTTCTTCTTTGGTACTGAGGTCAATGACACCAACGCCACCACGCTTCTGGGTACGATATTCTTCAGGATTGGTACGCTTTACGTAGCCGCCGAGGGTAAGCACGAGCACACTTTCATCATCCGCAATGAGGTCTTCCTGACTCATCATCTTGACCCCACCCTTCACGATCTTCGTACGGCGATCGTCGCCGTACTTGGCAGCCACTTCGAGAAGCTCACTCTTCACGAGCGCAAGCATCTTGGCCTTACTCTTGAGGATTGCTTCAAGTTCCTTGATGAGCTTCTGTACTTCCTTGAGTTCGTCTTCAATCTTCTTGCGTTCAAGGCCAGCGAGCTTCTGGAGACGCATATCGAGAATCGCCTGCGCCTGAATAGCTGAGAACTTGAACTCCTTCATGAGACCAGCATGCGCGGTTGGTACATCTTTCGCAGCACGAATGAGCTTGATAATCGCATCGATGTGATCAAGCGCCTTCTTGAGACCAAGGAGGATGTGTTCGCGGTCTTGGGCTTTTGCGAGGTCGTACTGCGTACGACGACGAACCACCTCAGCGCGGTGCTTCACGTACTCTTCGAGAATGAGCTTGAGTGATACCGTCTGCGGGATACCATCGACAAGCGCCACCATGTTGTAGTGAAAGGTCTCTTCGAGTTGGGTGTGCTTGTAGAGCTTGTTGAGGACGGTCTGTGGCTGGGCCCCACTCTTGAGTTCAATCACGACGCGAATGTCGTTGGTTGATTCATCACGCATTTCGCGGATACCTTCGATTTTCTTTTCACGGACGAGATCCGCAATCTTTTCCTGCATGTCGGCCTTGTTCACCCGGAACGGAATTGACGTGATGATGATACTAAAGTTGCCCTTTTTATCTTCAACAATTTCTGCTTCGCCTCGCACGGTCACACCGCCACGACCATGGGTATAGGCATGGACAATATCCTTTTGATTAAATGCCACCGCCCCCATTGGGAAATCGGGGCCTTTGATGTATTTCAGAAGATCTTCAGTTGAGGCGTCCGGATTATCAACAAGATGTTCAACCGCAGCAGCGATTTCGCGGAGATTGTGCGGCGGAATGTTCGTCGCCATACCAACCGCAATACCAAGTGAACCAAGCAAGAGAAGGTTCGGTACAGCCGCTGGCAGCACGGTTGGTTCTTTTTTGGTGCCATCGTAGTTTGGTCGCCAATCAACCGTATCCTTTTCGAGGTCACGCAACATCTCTTCGGCCAAACGAGACATTTTTGCTTCCGTGTATCGGTAGGCAGCAGCTGAGTCACCGTCAATCGAACCAAAGTTCCCTTGACCAAGCACGAGCGGATAGCGAGTCGCAAATGGTTGCGCAAGCTTTACCATCGCTTCATACACCGAAGCATCACCGTGCGGGTGGAAACTACCAAGCACGTCTCCTACTACGGTCGCTGATTTTTTGAACTTGGCGCTCGCAGTGAGTCCATTGAGACGCATTGAGTAGAGGATGCGACGGTGTACGGGCTTCAGACCATCACGAATATCAGGCAACGCTCGTGAGGTA
>CALMKR010000085.1 GCA_937867625.1 uncultured bacterium
ATCCATTTCAAGATACTTGTACTTTAGTGTCTTCGGATGGCTCTGTACTTCCCCAAGGACTAATAACATCAATTCAACTATCTACAAAATACAACACACATGAGTTGTATGTTTCTAAAATAGTAGTAACACAAAAGTATGTCAGCATTACTGTTAACGACGCCGCTGATGACGCTCCAATAGGCTGTTTTGCAGGTAGAGTGTTAAAAGACTTCGAAATTTTACCATTCAAAGTCTTTAGTAACTATAGTTATGTGTCAGGCAACGCTACACTTGGTAAAAAAGAAATTTTAAGCTCCTGCTTAGGCATTTATACTTTTGAAACTCCACTCTTAATCGAAGATTCTTGCATATTTTGTTTTACTCCTCCGTTAGTTTCAGGTATAACTCATGATTCTAAAAGATTAACAGGGCGCATCACTACCTCAGTTTCAACAGATTTACGTCAATCATTTCCTACGGACTTAGAGTTATCTTTGGAAGTAGTAAATACAGCTGGGATATTATCAAACAATGAATTTAGTGGTGATTTAGAAACTTGTAATACACCTTTGATCAAAAAAATAAACACAGTTCAGCCTAACTCATCTGGTAATATTGATATTTATGGAATTCTCCCAATTTCAATAAATATCTCAACAGGACAACTGGTATTTGATAACCCTTTAGACCTTATCGACGTCTGCCCTGAGAAAAATAAGATTTCTCCTCCTGTTAATAATTCAAATGATTACTATACAGATATGTTAGAAACTGATACTGTTGAATGGCGCACTTGGCCTAGATTTTCATAATGAACGTAAACATCAATTCATGGTTAACTGAAACCTCTTTAACACCCTACCCATTGACTAAGTCTTTCGGGTATGACGCTATGTTTACTGATGCCTCTTTTATTCAATTTGATAATTTCGTACCTGTTCTTAAATCGGTCGCCGTGCATAATAGCGACTTTATAATGGCAATCATTTTTGACTTGTCCACGGAAACTTTTACTATTCCAATTGATGACATTTCTACGATAGGCTCAAGCTATAGACTTACAAGCGGCACAAGATATTTAGGTAAGCTAGTATTTGGTTCTGGTGTTTCAAAGTTCGTTGAAGCTAGTGGAGACAACACGACATTATCATTAAATATCCCTTTCTTAACTCATACAGTAAAGAGCATTCCATCAGGATGTGGAGTATTTGCATTAAACTCTAAATTTGGAGCCCTGCAAATAACAAGTGATGACTTTATTTCATTTGAATCTGAAGACGTAGAAGATGTACATCAAATAACTTTTAATGCAATAGCTATTCCTCCAGATATAGACGAACCATATCTTAAAACTTTAAATTCAATTGGTCCAACAAGCAACAGTGTGTTTATTGCTAGTACTGATATTATTAAAGTGCAAGGTCAAGCCTCAACAATAGAAATATCATTGGTAGGAACAGCTGCAAGTGAAGCAACAATTGTAACTAGCGACGACAACGCATGAAACCAGCAGTACTAGATTGGCTCTATGAAAATGAATTACGCTCTTACCCAATAAGAGACAGTTCTATACGCACTGACGGCTCCTTTGTTTTAGCTGATGACGTTATTATTGACGCTCAGTTTGTTTTTGAAACATTACCGACAAACTTTAGGCTTACAGAAATTGTTAAAGGGTCAACAATCACTTTCAATTTTTCTAACGGTTTATCTATAGAGTCCGCAGTTAACTCAGACGTTACTCGTATAAGACATGAAGACGGGCATTTACTAGTGCTTGGAAAGGGAGTAGAAAATATCCCAAATGGCACATACACATTAGATGTATTTTTTGAACCTTCTATAATTATTGAATACGGAGGTTCTTGGAAAGGTGTCTCATCATTACAATTTGACGATGGATCTGCTTACACAGGCGAATTAAAATTTTTGGAGGGTTACCAATTCGACTTATCAATTGTAAATCAGAATATCGCATTAGCTGTTGGTAACCTATATGGAACCCCAGTCGCCTGTGAGCATTTTGGAACTTCACCTGAAAATTGTGATACTATTATCTCCTTTATCAGCACTACAACACCAGATGGAAATGGTTCGGTTCTTTTAAAGGGAGGGCCAGGTATAGTTGTTTGGGATGATCCGCCAAACAACAGAATTTATGTAGGTTTTGCATTTACATCTATCAAAGACGTGTGCGGAGATATCCCACCCTTTCCTATTAACTAGTTGCATAATTCTGCGCTTAATCTATAATTATATATGCCCTCAGAAAAAGTAACAATTTCAAATGTAACACAATTCGTAGGTCTTGCAAAAAATACCCCTGGATTATTAAACTTAGGTGGGTTATTTGTATTTAGACCCTGGTTAACGGTAACAGGTACCGACGGATGTCAAAAGTGCTCGCAAAAAAAAGCGCAGCTTGCTGCACTTCGCCCTGAATTTGAAGCAGCCCTTTTAAGCTTAACAGCTTCCGAACAAGCTAGGATGAAAACCTTATTAGACACCTCCAATGTTTGTTACTGGTATAAAAAAGCTAATGGACAATTAGCACAACAATGTTTTTGATATGCGCCTTCCAAATTTTTATAAAAGCTTGAAACCGTTTGATGGAAATCTCCCGACACCTTCAACAGTAAATCCTCTTATTCAATTTTACATTGGAGAAGATATTGATTTAGAATTACCATTGTTTTTAAATGACTCTCCAATCGACTTGTCAAAATGGACAATGACAGCAATTTTAAAATCACACAGTCACGCAGTAGATATACTATGGGAAGGCCACGAAAATGTAGGGATTTATCACAACGCCGCCACGCCTAGTATCTTTAGAATTGTAATAAAGAGCACCGTCACTGCAGACTTGTGTCCAGGTACTTATTGGATTGACCTTGTACTAAAAGCTAAAGTTGGTGCAGTGAATGATGTAGTCGATCGTACTATGGTGATTGCTCGAATACCATGTAGTTTGGACTTCTCTGCGTTTAGCACAAAGCCACAACCCGACGTTCCAAATTCGTTAGATATTACAACGCTATAATTGGTATAATAATGTAGAAGATATTTAGTCTTCGAAATTTCCGTCGGCCGTGTCCGATTGAATGGTGGATGGCCTCTTCACAGGAGCCCCAGTGGGTGCAGCAGAATTTCTGTTGCACCCACAATTCTTTTTACGCCTATAGCTCAAAGGTAGAGCAGGGGACTCATAATCCCTTGGTTCCCAGTTCGAATCTGGGTGGGCGTACCAATTCAGTACCAAACCAACCCGTAAATCATGATAAGAAATCTCACTATTACCCCAGTCCTTAATGGTTACATCGTACAAGCAGGATGTCAACAAGTCGTCTTTCAGTCTGCAGAGCAAATGCTCGGCGAGATCGGGAAGTACCTCGCTAACCCATCCAAAGTGGAAGCGCAATATCTCGCCGCTTTTACTAGCGGAGCCCTCGTACATCCTAACGAAGACTCCGAAGGGCTAGACACGCAAATTGCTGAACCCACCAACCCAGCCCCCGAGCACTCTGTGACAAGTGCTACAAACCCTGCACATTAAGTGCAATAAACCCCCACTGAATAGCCCTTAAAACACTATTCAGTGGGGACAAAATAAACTCCTCTCACTAATCATAAAGATGCAAAAATCCATTCTTAGTCTTTCAGCTTCTGGTGCTCATACCAGAGGTGTCCGCCGTCATAGCGACTTTGCGCAAGTCGGTCGAATCGCCGCCCGCCGATACGACTTCCGCAAGAAAGAACTTGCGTTCAAGACAAATCCATTTTCGCCGGGCAGTATTCAGTTTACAGCCTTCAACCAAGAACGCTTCGGTTACAACAAATAAGATGCGAGCCATCATAACAATCGATTTGGGTTTTGGGATGTCGGGTAAAGGTTCTGTAATCGATGCCCTCACATTCAAAAACAACACAGGCTTAATAGTGCGAACTTCCGGTGGAAGCCACTGTAGTCAGAACGTGGTATTACCGGACGGTACACACCATTGTTTTTCCCAATTCGGCTCAGGGTTGTTAGCAAACCCGACGCTAAAAACCCTGAATAGTTCAGATGTAAAAATTGAACCATTGGGGATGTGTATTGAGGCTAAACGCCTTGAAACCTTGGGAATTCCTGACCCACTCAAGCAATCTTATATCCATGAAGAGTGCCTGATCACAACCCCATACCACATAGCTCTTAATCGAATCAAAGAGCTGTCCAGAGGTGAAAATCGTTACGGTTCCACAGGCCACGGCATTGGTGAAACAACAGACTACTTCTTCGCAGTAGCAGAGCTAGCTCCAATGATAAAACATCTAAGGAATCGTGCTTTGTTGATTTCTGTGTTAAAGCAATGCCAAGAGTTGATAACACCTCAAGCCGTGTCATGCGTCGACATGCAAAACCCAGCCTGCCTAGCAGCTTTGGAACTCTTAAAATGGTCTCCAGAAGAACTAGCAACCGAGTATCTTGCTTTCGCGCAAGCTACAAATATTGTTGACTGGGAAAAAAGCAGAGAAATACTGCAGGCTGAAGAACCTCCGGTAATCTTTCAAGGTTCGCAGGGAGTATTGCTAGATAGCTGCTGTGGGTTTTTCCCATATGTCACTAGCAACGACACTACCGGATGTGCGGCAAAAACCTTTATTTCGGAAATGGATATCTCTGGCGAGACTTTCACTCTCGGAATTACTAGATCATACTTAACCCGTCACGGCCTCGGTCCTTTTCCAACAGAAGATGAACCTACCGAAAC
>CALMKR010000086.1 GCA_937867625.1 uncultured bacterium
GTGCTTAGCGAGATATGATAGCAGATGCACCGAGTTGTCGATTTTAGTAGTGCACTAAAAATCATGTATTACGCAACTATTGCTGTGGTGGTGCTCTTGGGGCTTTGGGTGTTGGGGAGTTATCTCGCCGTGCGGAATCTAGAAGAACCGTCTTTTACGATAATTGAAGAGCATGGTGGGTACGAGATTCGCCAGTATGATTCGTACATAGTAGCCGAGACCACGGTCACCGGTTCGTTTGATGCGGCACTACAAGCAGGCTTTCGAAATATCGCTGATTATATTTTTGGGAACAATACGACGAAGACCAGTATTGCGATGACTGCCCCGGTGCTCGAACAAAAGTCTGAAAAGATTGCGATGACTGTGCCGGTTATCGCTTCTGATCCCACAGCAGCAGAACGGACGGTGGCGTTTGTTCTCCCTTCGAAGTACACACTCGAGACCCTGCCGATACCAAACAATGAAGCCGTAAAGCTACGGGAAGTTCCCGCCTACAAAGCAGCCGTCTCACGCTTCACAGGATATGCCACAGAAAAGCGGATTGCTACAAAGAAAGAAGCATTGGTCGCCACCCTCACAGAAGCTAGTATAACTATGCTCGATACACCGCAAGTTGCTCAATACAACCCGCCACTATCGTTTCCGTTTACCCGCCGTAATGAGATTATGGTAGTTATAGAATAAGGTAGTTACTGCATGATTTTCGTTTTGCTATCTATTTGTGAGATGTAGCGTATACTGAGACTCCCGCGGTTTAATCGTTCATAAATACAACATATATGGCAGACGAAAAGAAAGTAGAAACCGCTACTCCAGCTCACGATACTCACGCCAAAGAGGCCGCTAAGCCCGCTACTGAAGAAGTTAAGAAGTAGTCAATCGCTCATAACGAACAAAAAGCATCCTGCAGGATGCTTTTTGTATAGCCTTGTATTACTGAGAGTACTTTGGCATACTGGGCGGTTAGAAGCCCATCTACAAACATCGTTGCAAGGAGGCACGATCATGAATAAGGGAAATAACGCCTCCTTTAACAAGGGGGCAAGAGTGACGTACGGCCGTCACGGTATTTGTGTCGTGACAGGTGTCACCATTGAGGATGTGTTAGGTGAGAAGATCACATTGATCCATCTCCTACTTGGTACCGGTAACATCATCAAAGTTGCGGAACCTGTGGCAGAGCGAGACTTCAAACTCGTGACTGCCAAGTCGCATCTTGCTGAGGTTCTGGACATTCTCAGCCGGCCGGCCAAGGCCAAGTCGCCGAATTGGTTTCATACTGAGAACAAGTATGCATCGGCTCTCGGGACAAACGATGCGATTTCGCTCGCTACCTTAGTGCGCGATCTCCATCCCGGAGACAAGCCACTTGGTACCGAACTAGTCCAACTCTATCGGACTGGTTTGTACCAGCTGGTGCAACTTCTGGAAGCAACTGAAGCAAGTGATGTTGCTACTCTCCTTAAGCAAATGTCTGCGGCGAGTGGATTGTCGTTCCGTATAGAAGACACTCGGCCGACAACCTATGCGGCTAGAAGTCGGAGCAAGCGAACGAAGTCCCCAACACCGCTCGAAGAGGCCATGACGATGGTCAGACTGCCTAAGGCTCGTCCGGTTGCGGCCTTGCCAAGACCAGCTCCGGCACCAAAACCGCTAGTGGAAAAGCCGGTGGTGCGAAAAGCGCCTCCGGCAACCAAACCGGCGATGAAGCCTGTGGCCCCAGTACCAGTAGTCGTCGCTAAATCGGCTCCGGAGAAGCTACCTTTGGTCGCACCAGAGGTAACCCCACCAGTCCAGACCCAGATAGCGACTCCACAAACACTGGTGCCGGCTCCGTCACCACACATGGTAGTGGCACCGCCGCCAATAGTGGAGCCAGAACCACGCGCTGTGGTGACACCCAGAGCGAAGCAAGCAGAACCTCCGGTTGTACAGCAACCGGTGGTCGTTGATGAGAGTGACCTTCGCCTCGAAAATCAACTGCTGCAACAGAAGCTGTCGACGCTCGAAGGAGAAAACAAGGCACTAAAGCTGGTTGCTGGTCGGGTTGAGAATCTCGAGAATCAACTGCAACAGACTGGAGATGTGAATCTATCTCTCCGTAACCAGTTGTCGACGAAAGACAAAGAAGCTGCGGCTGTGAATCGACGTCGCCAGCAAATTGACCGCGAGCAGCGTGAGCGGGAAACCTACCAGGTCGACCGTATCAAGCGGCTTGGTGAATTGCTTGGTGTGCTATTTGGCGCCGGGCAACTGTTGGCTGCAGCGCTTCATGAAAAAATGACCGCCCTGCCGGCAGTGCAAACTGCAGTGGGGCGATCAAAAGGTAATGAGTCTGAGGACGGGGATATGAAAGAGGTCCTTAGACAGGCTCGTCGTATCGGTTCGTTGCGTCAGAGGCAAATTGATATCCTTAAGAGAAAGCTCATGACCGCACGAACGGACCTCAAGGCGGCAAATCGCACCATTGATATGCAGGCTGCGAAGCTTGCGAACAATGATGTAACCGTCCTGCTTCAGGCACTCATCACCAGAAAGGAAGAAATCGACGCTTTGTCGGCGATTATAAAGGACGCAAACAAGGAGGTGAGGCGTCTAAAAATTCTGGTGGGGGCTCGTGACAAAACGATAAAGAACTTACGAGAAAAGGTGCTTACTTCCGATCAAGTCCGTGCCAACATCGCCGTGGTACGAGATGAGTTACTGCAGCTCATCCTGAAACGGACTGAAGCGGTGGAGCGTCTCCAAGCGTACATCCGCGAGCTGGGAGGCGCGCGGACAGAGGTGAAATGATCTGGCCCTGGGCGCATGTGTGCCCAGGGTCTTTTTCTGTATTGATGATTTATAGGATAAAATTGCGCTATGACAACCACCCTCGCCACAGGTGTAAACCACCGGCTACCAGCCGATATGCGGAAGGTACTTTTGGATACCAAAGGTATGCCAGAAATCTGGAATGGACTGACGCCACTCGCGCGCAACGAGTGGATCTGCTTCGTGACGTATGTCAAAAAAGTAGAGACACGGTCTGATCATCTCCGTCGTTTGACCGAAGATCTCGGACGGGGGAAGCGTCGCCCTTGTTGTTGGCCTGGCTGTCCGCACCGAAGGCCTAATGCCGCCAAGTGGTTTTCGAAGCCAAAATAAGTTTCGTGCGGCACCTCTCATTTATTGATATACTGCATTTATTATGCGTATTGAAGAAGAAATTAAGCTTGATTATCAGGATGTCCTCTTGCGCCCAAAGCGCAGCACGATGACCTCGAGGAAGGATGTCTCGCTTGAGCGTACCTTCAAGTTTTATCACTCGCCACAGGTCTGGACTGGTGTACCAATCATGACTGCCAATATGGCCACCTGTGGGACCTTTGAAATGGCACACATCTTGTCGCAACAAAAAATTATCACCACGTTTCATAAGTACTATACGGTCAAAGACTACGAGCAATTTTTTGGTAGTTTCAAAACCAAAAAAGACTTGGCTCTCGTGACTCCGTACATCGCCTTCACGATTGGGATACGAGACGAAGACATTGCTCACATCAAAGCGATGCAGAAGGCCAAGCTCATGGATAACTTTGCTTTTATCTGTATTGATGTACCAAATGGGTATCTCGAACGTTTTACCGATACCATCAAATTAATTCGCAAGCTATTTCCAGCGCACATTATTATTGCTGGTAATGTGGTAACGAACGAAATGACCGAGGAGATTATTCTTTCGGGTGCTGATATCGTGAAGGTGGGTATTGGTCCTGGCAGTGCGTGTACGACACGGCGGATGACCGGAGTGGGGTACCCGCAGCTGAGCGCGGTCATTGAATGTGCAGATGCAGCCCACGGACTAAATAGTGGGCAGGGATGTGGACTCATTATCGCGGATGGGGGACAGCAGTACCCATCGTGTGTGGCCAAGGCCTTTGCGGCGGGTGCTGATTTTAATATGTTTGGGTCAATGTTTTCTGGTTTTGAAGAGAGTGCGGGAGAGACTATAGAAAAAGACGGTAAAAAATATAAAGAGTATTTTGGTTCGTCATCTAATCACGCTATGGAGAAGCTGTATGGTAAAAAAGATAGTCACAGGGCAAGCGAAGGTCGGTATACGCTTATTCCACTCAAGGGTTCCATCCATGATTTC
>CALMKR010000087.1 GCA_937867625.1 uncultured bacterium
TAACTTTGATATTGATAAAGAACTACCGGAGGCAGCTGATTGGGAGATTATTCTTTCTTTCACCGGCGTCACTGGTACCGCGATGGGTGGACTGATTGTCAGTCAGTTTGGTTTTGATGCGCTCTTTTTGGCAATGGCAGGACTAGTTTCCCTCGCATTTTTACTGACGTTCAATCTCAAACAATCCCGCTATTAAATAATTGACTTTTGATTCCTTGAAGAGTAACGTACTCCTTGCTCGAGGGGCTGTTGCAAGAGGATTGCTGACGCAATCGGTAAGCATACATGTAGCGCTGCCAACTGTGCCTATACGGACGTGTAGTGGGGGGTCATTCTCCCAATCAGTCTAGGGCCAACCGGTAGGAAGAGTCCCTCGAGTACCCCTAGCTCTGCCGTGTCCAAGTGACATTCGGCGGGCTTTTTTTATGTCAAAATCGTGGTATAACTGGTGACATTATGCGTATTCTCTCGATTGAAAGTTCCGCTGACGAAACGTCAATTAGTATTGTCGATATTGTCGGTGAATTCCCTACCGCCACCTATTCTGTTATCGGTAATGGACTGCGAAGTCAAATCGAACTCCACAACCAATATGGGGGTATTTTTCCGATGATGGCCAAACGCGAACACGCCAAAGCCGTAGTGCCACTCCTTGAAGTCGCTCTACAAGAAGCAGAATTACTCATACCAGCACCGACCGAAATCAGTACCGAAGCTGAAGCTGCTATAGTTACAATTTTAGAACGAGAACCAGAACTGGCCGAGACACTCATGGGTTGGTTTCAGAAACATCAATTACCTGAAATTGATATGATTGCGGTCACGAGTGGTCCCGGTCTTGAACCAGCGCTATGGGTGGGCGTTAGTTTCGCGAAAGCCCTCGCACATGTACTCGGTTGTCCGGTCATACCAGTCAATCATATGGAAGGACATATCCTCGCTTCCCTCTACGACGTCGAGGTCGATGACGCACTCGCACCAGTACAATTCCCAGCTCTCGCGCTGCTCGTCTCTGGCGGCCACACTGAGCTCATCCTCATGAAGAATTGGGGTCAGTACGAAAAGATTGGTCAGACCCGTGATGATGCCGTAGGTGAAGCATTTGATAAAGTAGCGCGACTGATGGGACTCCCATACCCTGGTGGACCAGAGATTGGCAAGCGTGCCGCGATTGCGCGTGCCGCGAACCTCCCACACTACGGCGACAAAGTACTGCCACGTCCAATGATTCACAGTGATGATTTTGATTTCTCCTACGCCGGACTCAAGACTGCGGTACGCAATCTCGTTGGCGACAAGACGCTATCGGAAGATGAAAAGAACGCTCTCTCACGTGACTTTGAAGATGCGGCTATCGAATCACTGTACACGAAGACGGCAAAAGCGATTGATCACTTTGGTATCGCTACCCTTATCATCGGTGGTGGTGTATCGGCGAATAGTTTTCTTCGCCAGACCTTTACCGAAAAACTCCTCGCCTCCCACCCACACATCGAGGTCTATCTGCCCCATCGTCACCTCTCGACCGATAACAGTGTGATGATTGCACTCGCCGGACATGCACAGCTTGCGACCGCTCGCAGCGCTGGCGCGATTGCCTACATCCGCGCCGATGGTAATCGCTCTCTTTAATAATATGAGCAACATCGAGCTGCTAGGTTACAGCAAAGACAATAAAGCTTTATATCTTGATCTTGACTCCTCGCATGCACTCACTCACTTTGCAAAATATCCAAACCTAAAGTCATTAGTCCAGGAACATATCAGTGCAATCACTTTTGATACGACTATCATACGTTGCGAAATCGACACAGGGAAAGAAGTCGGGTTGTGTGACCTGGTTGCGACAAATGAGTCAGACGAGATCATCTATGCCAAACGCCCATTACGTCACACCTATTCTAGATTCGTCAAAAATCGCAATAGTGAACCAACGACCTGGTTTGTGCTAGATATTCGCAAACAGCGGAGTGGTGATTATTTCCTCTATACAGCTTATGTCGGACGATTAACCCCATCCTTCCCCGGTGGAAATTTCCTACCAGAACAGAGCCACGAATTTTGGAGCAATCACGCACTGGTCTGGGGTTCGCAAGAGATTGTGCCTGGCACCGAAACAACTGTTTGCCCGTGGTAACAGAATACTTGCAACAAATTCAATCTTTGTTATATTCAAAATACAACCTATGAAGCACACATTTGTAACCTATTTCTATTTTTGGTTTACGAAGCGGGAACACCGTAGTGCTTTTGTGATGGAATAGAGATATACAAGATGTCACAAAACAGTGCGGGGTTCCCTACGGGAACCCCGCACTGTTTTTGTTGGCCGCTCTTGGCTCTCGACCCGAGAATCAAGAGCGGCCTGCAATCAAGCAGGAGG
>CALMKR010000088.1 GCA_937867625.1 uncultured bacterium
AGAAACTCAACAAGTTGTTTAACGAGTTTGTGGAATATGGCACTGGTAGCTCAGGTGGCGGTGGTGGTGTCGGCTTAACTGATGCCGAACTTAGAGCTACACCAGTACCAACCACGATCAACAACACTCTAGTACCAGAGCAACACGATGAAATTCAAGCTACCTATCCAACAACCTCAAGCGAAGTCTATACCTACAAGCTATCAGGTGTGAGCGTAGCAGTAGTTACAGTTACCTATGCCGATGCAACCAAGGAAGTCTTAACCTCTGTAGTGAGGTCGTAAAATGAGTTTCTCGTTCAATCCTATCACTGGGAATCTAGATAAGGTAAATCCACCTGTAGACATCTCAGGCAAGCAAGACACTCTAGTTAGTGGCACAAACATTAAAACTATCAACAGCACCAGTCTACTCGGTTCAGGCAACATAGCTATAAGTGCTGGCTCAAGCCTAATTATCGATACAAAACGAAACATCTTAACCAGCACACCAGCCGACCCGAGCGTGGCACTAGCAAGCGACACAAACGAGTACTACGCCTATGACGGTACTAACTGGAACAAAGCCAGCTTGCCACTATCTGAGACATCAGCTAATCCAGACATCGGACCAATGCGGAACAACGATAAGCTAGGCTATAACGACAATTCTATTACTGACAACAATATTGCCAACCTAGTATTGGAAGGTTCATCTAGAACTGAAGATGGAGGGATACGAATTGACCATTCTAGCTCACCAGTAAAAGCACAAATATACTATAATGAAGCCTGGCATGAGTTTATTGCATTTGATGCGTTGCCAGCACTTACCCACACGCAGAAGAATACACAGATGTATGCCACCATCGGCAACTCATTACTGACTGATGCTAGCGGCAATCCATTGGTGCAACAATATGCGATGTCTATTGGTCCACTAGCAGCCAAGCTAGAGCTAGATGGCGGAACTTTTTAATTAAATAAGGAAGAAGGAAATTATGTCACAGCAAGAAATAACCATTGAAATCAGCGAAAACAACTTGGAACAGTTACGAGCTATTGAGTTGACCGAAGCAGATAACAAAAAAATAGAGAGGTTTCAAATAAACCTAGAGATTGAAAAACTAGAATCGAAAATATCAGAGTTGCAAACAGCCTTAGAAAATATCGGGGAATAAAATGGCAAGTACTATATACATAGCACCAACGGGAAACGACACAACGGGAACAGGCACAACAGGCGCGCCATATCTTACATTGACTAAAGCCATTACGGCAGCGACAGCTGGCGACACTGTTTTTTGCAAGAATGGTACTTATGATTATACTAACGGATATACGCAGTTTAACAAAAATATTACTGTAACCTGTGAGGCTCAGTCAACGGCTATTTTCGATTGCCATAATACAGATAGTGCCCAACCAATAACAGCTGATATGACTTTTGAAAATATCGAATACCGCAACTTTAGGGGAAGCTCAAACACGAGCAATGTATTTGGACAATATGCTAACGGAATCATATTAACACTAACGAAAGTAGTAGTAAGAGATAGTGCAATCCGAGCAAGACCAGGTTTCGCGCGAGGCGGAATTGTAGCAAGTAATTACAGCATATACGAAAAAAGCGGCGGTACTTTTATTCTAGACCGCTGCAAATTCTTTAATATAGAACAGTATTTGACGACCGAGACATCATCATTTATCAACATCCAATCTGGCAACGTCACACTAGTAAACAATTTGTTTCATACGAAAGCGCCCGCTTACGGAAACAGCGCCGTTAAGTCAATATTAGGCGGAATGGGAGGAACGAACTGCACCATTAAAAACAATATCTTTTACAATGGCTCAGGAGTAGCGACGCTGTTTAACACGCCAGCAATAGCGCCGATATATGAAAACAACGACGCGTATCTAGTTGACAGCTTGCCGAGCGGTATAAATAATTTGACCGTCGACCCGTTATTTGTTGACGTTAATACTGCGAACTTCAATCTGAGACCAATGAGCCCGCTGATTGAGGCAGGTCAAATCCTATGAGTAAGTTAAATCGCTCAGACTATCGAATCAGGTTCTTTAGAGGGGTGGCTGCGAATATTGAGCACAACAGCGGAGCGACTGGTGAACCACTTTACGCTACTGACACAGGCGAGGTCTATATCCATAACGGCACTAAGTTCGTGCCAATCATTACCAACCGAACGCCTAGTAGTGCTACCGATACTGGTATCAAAGGTCAGGTGGCGTGGGATAGCTCGTATATTTATGTTTGTGTTAGTGATGATGTCTGGAAACGCACGTCGCTGAGTAGCTGGTAGCGTCTGATAAGTTGTCTCCACACCACTCCTAGTGGTATAATATAAGTAAGAACGCCTACTCGATCGTGAGCCGCATTCAGGACTACTCTATCATGAGCCTCCGGATAGCCAACTTCAACGAAAGCCCTATCTCTACCTTAAGCCAACTTCATCGAAAGCCCTTAAGTGAACATTATTGAACTAATAGATCTGTGTTCACAGATAGGATTTTTACAAGAGAGATTTGGATTTGTGTGCTTGTGATATAATTCAGGCATGAAAAAGCTTAAAGAAAAATATAACGGTATTTGGTGGTTCGTATCAGCAATACTTTTTTTCGTAATTTATACAGGCTTAAGTATTAAAGCAAAAAGTATGACAGACGGTACAGAGTTTTTCGCAAACTTACTTAACGTAACGGTGCTAACATCGATATTAATTGCTAATGGCATACGGAGTAGCAGGGGTAAGAAAACATACTTTTGGCGTATGATAGCTATATACTTCGTTACTATATTTGCAATATTTGTATTCAGCACAATGTATATTGACATATAGTATTCAGAGTTGTATAATACAATCACGATGAAGAAAGCTATCATCAGTATTACAGCCGTTCTAAGCCTCCTACTTATTGGCTCTGGACTGTTTGTCATGAACGCTGATAGCACGCCTAACGTAGCACCTGTTGCAACCGTACAGCCTGTACAGAAGCCACAGCCTCCTACTGTTGATGAGTTGTTACGACTTGTGAATGAGGAGAGGGCTAAGGTTGGTGTAGCGCCGTTGGTGATAGACGCTCGATTGAACCAATCGGCTCAGAAAAAAGCTGATGATATGGTGAAGAATAACTATTTTGCACATGTTAGTCCTGTTGATGGACGACATGGCTATGAGTACGCACAGGATGCTGCGCCCGAATGTTTGCAGACTAGCGAGAATATCACAGACAATACTAGAAAAGAAGATAATACTTCAGCGCAAGCGATACATACGTGGACGCATAGTAAACAGCACAGATTGGCAATTCAGAACCCAGGATACGCCTTAACTGGATTCGGTGTATCTAACACTAAGATTGTCGAACACTTTTGCGCAGCTAGATAATTAGTTCATAAATCCAAATCTCTCCTTGTCGAATCTGAGGAGATTTTTATATGGCTTGGAACAATCCAGCAACATGGGCAATCACGGATATAGCACAAGGACAACGTAGTTTAAATTCCGACCCACGAGAAAGCGGTTTCAACAAGGGGTCAGCTGGCGGTGGTGGTGGTGGCGGCGGTGGTGGCGGCTGGGGAGCACCTACGACAACAAAACCAGTCGGCAACGGTAGCAGCAACAACATCAGCAGCAGTGGAAGCAGCTCACGAGGTGGTGGTGGTGGTGGTGGCGGTGGTGGCGCAGCAGCAGCCGACAAAGCAGCAGCAGTAGCCTATCTCAATAGCCAACAGTCAAACCTAGACCGACAAATGGGTCGAACTGGCACTACACTCGAACAAGGGCTTACACGACTCACAAACGACTACAACAGCAAATACAATACTGGTAGCCAAAACAGAGCCAGGGCTTTAGAGGATCTAGGCATACAGCGAAAAGATACCGATGCTGCAAAAGATAAGTCGATTGATAAGGTTAATACTAATGCTCGTGTACTAGCAGACAGCTTACGACGTAAAATCGGGCTTGCTTCAGGTTCAGGCTCAAGCGCATACCAGATTACTGCACCAGGCGCAGTTGCTCGTGATGCCAGTACTGAACGTGGCGATGTACTCGGTACTTTCGCACAAAACTACCGATCACTCGATATGGCAGATAAGCGAACGAAAGAAGATTACGAAAAACTATTCGCAGACTTGGCAGGTCAACGACAACAAGGTGAGTACTCACTCCGACAAGGTGTTGAAAATACTCGAAATGAGATTAGTCAACGACTTGCAGATGTTGCAGCAAAACGTGCAGCAGCTAATGGTGGCGGACTGTCACAGCAAATGGCAGCCTCACAGGGTTATGAAGCAGATATTGCAGCGCGTGAACGAGCAATTGACGGACTGTTTGGCCAGTATGTTAAACCTATCGCAATGCGCGAAGTACAAGCTCAGACACCAGAGCTGGCCCAGTACTTGGTAGACAGAGCAGCTATTCAGGCTAACGCAGCAAGCGGTACACAAGATCCATAT
Source organism: uncultured bacterium (assembly GCA_937867625.1). GTDB lineage: Bacteria > Patescibacteriota > Minisyncoccia > Phycocordibacterales > UBA918 > OLB19. Next base: position 4,462 of record CALMKR010000088.1, read on the forward strand.
GCTCCGTATAGTAACTTACTCAAAAAGGGTCAAGACGACGTAGAGATGGGCTTGTAGGTAATATCTCATGTTTGGAGGTATTGGCAACTGGCTAAAAAAGCGAGTAGACGACGTACAGGGTGCGTTTGGTGTATCAAACCAAGCGCAGACCTTTAAGACGAACACACAAAGACCGCAACCAGCGCAGACCGTTTCACGTCCTCAAAATCAGGTGCAAAACGGCGGTTGGAATCAAGGCAATCAGGTTCAAGGCAACCAGATTAGGCAGCCTCAAATGCAGATTGAAAAAGATGTATTAGCGCAACCGAAGTTTAATCTGAATCAGAGTTTGCAGAATAATGGTGTATCACAACCATCAACGCCTAAACCACCACCAATGATAGCGAGACCAGAACAGCCTAGGCCGAAAACCACTGAGCAGCTAGTCGATGAATCTTACGGTACGGGAATTACCTCAAGAATCAACAGAGTTAAAGACTTAATTAACCCCGATACCGCAGCCGACAACATTAAACGTAGAGCTGAAACAGGACTAACACAGAGCTATAATCAACAGCAAAAGCAGAGAAACGAAGCGGCATTTAATAGTCCTCAAAAGCGTGGTGCAGCTGGGCAGTTAGCCGCAAGCGCAGGACGAACTTTATCGACAATCACAAACAAAGCTCCTGGCGCAGCGATAAACATAATGGGTATAGGTGCAGAGGCGTTACCTGGTACTTTTAGCGATGGCTATGGTAAAGGGCTCCAGAAATTCGGCACAAATATTAACAGGGGTATAGACAACCGACTTAACCAGAGCTTCGCTGGTGATAGCAAGCATGACAATAAATATATAAATGCAGCAGGTGGTGCAGCCGCACAAATACCGGTGCAGATAGCCACAGGTGGTATCGGCCTCGCAGGACAAGCGTTACAAAGTGCCAGTGACGAGGCAACAAAGTCGCAAGAAAAGGGGAAGTCAGCGTTGTACGCCCTCGGTGTCGGTGGTATACAGGGTGGCGCAAACTATGCTTCCGAGAAAGTAGGGCTTGATAGGCTTACTGGAAAAGTTAGTGGTGGCGTGATTCGTAACTTCGCTTCTAAGGCACTGGGCGAGGGAGCGCAAGAAGTTCAACAGCAATTTACTCAGAACCTACTCGCAAATAAACTTTATGATAAATCTCAAGGCTTGAATCAAGGACTAAAAGAGTCATTTGTTGGTGGTCTTGCAGGTGGTGCTGTAGGTGGACTTGGCGGTTCAGCGTATAACAAGATGAGCAACGGTCAGCTATCTAGCAACCCCGAAGTTAGTAAGCCAACTATCTTAGATAAAGCTACCGACTTAATCAAAAACAGACCACAACTTAATCAGGGTGGTTATGTCGAAGTTGGCAGAACTCCAAAGACGATACACCCCGACGACCAAAATGTGATGTCGGACTTTATTGACACGCAGCGAGGAGTATACAAGCCAACGCCACAAGCACAGCAAGCCCTAGAGCTTGATGCTTCACGTATTGCAGAACGATACGGCCTCGATATGCCTAACACTACGCAGAAGCTTGCTAACGTGTTTGATCAGCGACTACAACAAGAGAAGTTTGCTATGCCAAAACCTAGTTTATTTGAGAAAGCTAAAGAGCGGTTGACGTTGAAAGACCAGGGTGGATATATACAAACGCCAGGTATCGCAGACCCAGTAGTGAACAAAAAAACAGGTGAAACACTCAGCCAGGCTGTCGAGAAATTAAAAAACTTTGGCTGGAGCGGAAAGGACATCCAGGGTTATAAAAATGCGGTCCTAGGAAAGTATAAACCAAAAGTGAGTGATCCAAACATCCTTGACAGCGTAAATCCTACCGGTGGCTTAAATGTAGATTATGACCCAGGATCAAGAATGAAGATGAAGCTTGCTGACAATATAACTACCCTAGATAAAACAATGGGTGGAAATCCTGACGATAAAATCAATGTATACAGGGGTGCTCCAGCTACTCAGAAGAGCATCAACCCAGGAGACTTCATTACTACTAGTAAGGAGCTTGCGGCATCTTATACAGGCGAGGGAAATGTGCTAGAACAACAGGTTTATAAATCTGATATTTTGGATGATAAGAATGAGCCACTTGGAGATGAATACTTATACCGACCTCAAAAAAAATCACTTACTGAACGTCTCGGTCTGCCCAAGCTCAACGAAGGTGGTTACGTTCAAATACCATTCGGCCGCTCAGAAGTAAACGAAGGCTTATCAAAACCCCAAATCG
>CALMKR010000089.1 GCA_937867625.1 uncultured bacterium
TAAAGCGGTACGCGAGCTGGGTTCAGAACGTCGTGAGACAGTTCGGTCCCTATCTACTGCATCCGTAAGCAATTTGAAGAGTGCTGTCCCTAGTACGAGAGGACCGGGATGGACAAGCCTCTGGTGCACCAGTTGTCGAACCATCGGCATAGCTGGGTAGCTAAGCTTGGAACTGATAACCGCTGAAAGCATCTAAGTGGGAAACATGCTCTAAGATTAGATTGCTCCTATATCGCAAGATATAGATAAGACCTCCTGGAGACTACAGGTTTGATAGGTAACAGGTGTACGCACAGTAATGTGTTAGCCGAGTTGTACTAATAGGTCGAATGAATGTAATTTTCCTTCCAAAAAATTGAATACTTGGATGTGAAGTATAAAAGTATATGATAATTGTTATTTGAAAAATTAAATTTTTGTTCATTATTGGTGGTGTTTATACATGTTTGGGAAATACCTGTTCTCATTCCGAACACAGAAGTCAAGCCAAACGTGGTCGATGATACTTGGACTGTATAGTTCCGGGAAAGTAGATGGGCGCTACCTATAATGAATAAGGGTTAATAAGCTATAAGTATAGTGTGTATTTTACTTTGCAATGTATAATTGTGTTGTATTTTACGACTATATAGTTATTAGCGAACTTACTTATTCAGATTATGTTCATTAATATTTTTAGTGATTTGATAATGATGATCTATAATTCTTCGGAGTTATATATCAAAAATTGAGAATTATTATACCAGTTGTACAAATAAGAGAAGGTAAAACTCCAACTATTTTTGAAGAGTTTGACCCTGGCTCAGGATTAACGCTGGCAGAATGCCTAACACATGCAAGTCGAACGGATCTTGCTGATTGACGATGGAGAGCTTGCTCAAAGTCTGATTGAAGCGCTGATTAGTGGCGAACGGGCGAGTAACGCGTATTCAATCTCCCTCCGAGTTGAGGAAAACTATAGAGATATAGCTAATCCTCAATGGTCTCATATGAATGAAAATAGTATGAGTAAAGGTTTACCGCTTGGAGAAGAGGATGCGTCCTATCAGGTAGTTGGCGGGATAAAAGCCCACCAAGCCTATGACGGGTAGCCGGTCTGAGAGGATGGTCGGCCGCAATGGGACTGAGACACGGCCCATACCCCTACGGGGGGCAGCAGTGGGGAATCTTGGACAATGGACGAAAGTCTGATCCAGCAATTCTGCGTGCGGGATGAAGGTCTATGGATCGTAAACCGCTTTTCTGAAGGAAGACGAATGACGGTACTTCAGGAATAAGCGACGGCTAACTTCGTGCCAGCAGCCGCGGTAATACGAAGGTCGCAAGCGTTATCCGGAGTTACTGGGCGTAAAGAGTTCGTAGCTGGTCTAGTAAGTCTGATTTTAAAGACTCTGTCTCAAGCAGAGGAAGGGGTCAGATACTGCTATTCTGGAGATAACTGGGGGTTAGTGGAATTACCG
>CALMKR010000090.1 GCA_937867625.1 uncultured bacterium
TGATCTGACGAGCCTTTTCAGTATCGTCATGTTCCTGGGCAAACATAACGGCTTTACCGCGATTGCCGCACTCAATGACTTTCATCAAAGGACGGCGTTTGCTCTTCTCATTGACAGAACCGTAGATACGGACTTCGCTACCGCAAACGGCTGCGACTGGATTGACTTCATTCATAAAGACTCCTGGGGTTGGTTAACTTACACAAAAAATTGAGGGCTGAAGAGGACTCGAACCTCAAACTTCACTAAGACGGTTAGTGCGTCTCTACTTAGACTACAGGCCGGTTGGGATGACGCCAGGTGACTAAACCTGGTTGCAAACTCGATAGAAGAAGCAGCGCGACTGAGGGGAAGGATTACGTTCTAGCTTCATCCTTAAAACCTTCTCAGCAACCCCGTCGAGGCTGTCACTGCTAGACAGTGGTATGCACTTAGCGTAGTGTTGGTGGTCACCCAACTTTTTACGTCAAAATTGAAAGACATCCATAGGCTTCGCACCGGGTAAGCTTGACCATTTATCAATTGGAGGCTTTCCGAATCACGAGAGAGCTACCGACGGATTACTACTCCGTTACTCTACTGAGGCCCTGAAATCATTACATGCTACCGCGAATCAGATGTAACCATTTCATTCTGAACAAATAAAAAATCGCCTGTACTTAACTGAGCTGAACTAAACCTGTTTAGAGCAACGACCTCGTCAAGAGAGAATCAGTGCTAGGACAAACTTAGTAGAGGTCAACTAAATACAGACGACGCAAACAAGCCTAGACGAATCTAGGACTAGTCTCTTACAGTAAGGAATCAGGCTACACGGATTGAGACCGGGATCGAACCGGGATAGACCGCCGATGCAAGCGTAGTACTGTAAGAGAGAATATTAATCGATGATAACGTAGGGAACGGCAATAGAATGGGACTACCTTTACGGAATTACCCAATATTTTCAGATCAAAACCTGATATCTTAACTTAGATGACAACCCCTCTTAGCCTGGCAGTATCATCGATTAAAAAAAGACCCCTAGTAACGGATTAAAGCCTTCATGATATTGGTCCTACACGGAGATATAAACCATTCTGCAGAATAGATACATGTCGGGAAGGATACTCACATGAAAGGGAACCACAGTACTAGGGGATTTATAAAAAGACTCAGTGACTTACCTTTTGGCTTTTTATCACTGAGCCATAAAAATTGGCAGGGGGTGAAGGATTCGAACCTACGACAGCTTGCGCATGCTGGGATCAAAACCCAGTGCCTTGAACCAGACTTGGCGAACCCCCTAAAACATTGATGGTAACGAGCGTTTAGCGACAGGATTTGAACCTGCGACCCCCCAGCGGATTAGGCCAGTGCTCTACCAGACTGAGCTACACCTGTCTACAGTACTACCAATGAAACTTAAATCGTCGACGGTAACGGAGGAATGACAGGACTCGAACCTGCGGCCCATGGATTTTGCGTCCATTGCTCTACCGACTGAGCTACATTACTTTAGTAACGCCGACGAAACCGAACCCCAGCGAAAGTATCATATGACCTTATATACCTAATTATAGTTAGTATACTTTTCATTGACTTGGTTCGCTGGGTATTAATCCCGGACTAAAACATCATGGCCCCGGTAAACGTGTAGTTACCTACTTCCCAGGTCGTTTTCATTTCATGACAGTTAGTCCGGTTCAAACCCAAAGTCTCTGCGAATCTTACAGGCCCGAAGGAGTAAGATGCGACTCACAAGCTTAGTGGGTTTGAGATTCTTTCTCTGGTTTGCGTTTCATAAACTTCCGATGAAACCACATACTCAAAACGATACCTACAGGTCCACCAGCCACGTAGGCTGAGAACGGTAGGATTTCGAAATTTCCATTTGGGATATACCGCAACACAAAAAAGTTGCAGAACCCAATACCAAAACTCGTGAGAGCAGCAGCCAAATAATGGCCACCGTTAACATTCATGGACTGCATTCCTAGCATGAACACCATGAACAACGACGAGAGGAATAACAACACTGCTGGAAGGTATTCCATTTTGACTTATCCTTTTAGATTTACACGACAGGGAGATTTGACTGCAGATAAGGAGATCTAAGCATGCGCATAGTACCTGAGGAAGGTAAGATCTGGCTCGCCGAAATATGAGGTGATCAAGAAGACAACGCTGAGAATGTCATATTTCAGTGACTTTCTAGCATCTCCTCCTAATCATGAACTCGTTCAGTTGAGCACATCTCTCTTGGTAGCCATGGTATGGATCCGCCAGGCGGATGTACATCACATGTCTCCTTTCACCAAGTGGCCGAGACCGACGTCTCGTCGACATCAGTGTCCTTCTCTTCTTCAGCTCCATCGGTATGTCACAACAATAGTGGCCACTGATGGTTTATAGCAAATGCAGCAGATTATGGCAATCCCAGAACTCATCCAGTACTCATCTACAACTAGTTCGTGAGATCACGCAAGCTTAGCAGCTCCGATCACGGGGTCCATAGAGAGCACGAGTGCTCCTCCTATGCAATAGGACGAAAAGAAACGATGTAACATCGTTCAAACCTATTATGGTTTACTAAATCTAAAAATACGAAATTTGTAATCTCACTCGCACGCACAGATGTCTATATATGGGTATATACATCTTACCAGGGTGGACCCAGTCGACGTGGTGTCGAGGAGGAATTCGGCAATTTTCCGTAGGAAAATGCCGAGAAGAGATAGAACGAGTAACTCGTTCCTTAGCAGCTTCCAAGCTCTGCAATACATTACAAATTTAAAACTAACAAAATTAACAATCGATAAACTCATCCCTGCTGGGCGGCCCGCTCGAACCGGTACCATCCCCCTGGAGGAATGCATGCGAAGAGCTCGGGACCAGGATCCTGGTATTCTGCCGTTTCGCAGCGCAGCGGAGATTAGGCAGAAAGACATAACGACAGAGTTACTCTGCCCTGTCTTGGCTTCAGTCTTTCAACTTGACCATCGACAAATACTTTATCGAGAATTATCCATTATACTATATTACTATCACATCTAATAATGCTTACTTAAATTCTTACAGCTAATGTGTAACGAAAGCCGGGACCCACCACTTAGGGAAACCGCCGTCAGTACATGACTAGAGGTAAACATTTAAGTAAACACTTTACAATTAACCGTTAAGCTACTTGCGGTTTTGGCCGAGCGATCACTTCGGTCAAAGGGGTTTTGAGACCATAGGCGATGTAGCCTAGAGTATCAAGTTTTGGGTTGTAACCCGTTTGGCTAGCCAGCTCAACACGACGGATCGTATCGTAGCTCAGACCAGAGGCCAAGGCCAGGGAACTGCGGCTCATGTTTTTGGCGATACGCAGAGACTTAACCCGACGAGCCAAAGTCCGCAATTCAGGGACAGTTTCCATGAGATCTTTGCGGGGGTTGTACACGAACGTTGATGGGAATGAATTCATTTTCTTATTTTCCTTGCAAGGTCAATTGTTATCTAATAAAACGGAGATTGCTCTCTATAGTATTTATACCAATATTTCAGCGTTTGTTTAACTGTGGTCCGGACTCAAGAACGAATCCTTTAGGTACTTTACCGTCAGCAATAGCTTTCAAGTGCTTTACCAGTTCTTTAGGCATACCATCAGTGTTCTTAAGTTGTTCATTGGCCTGTTCAAATAGCCAAGCCATAGTGGTGCGAGATAACACGTTGAAGTTATGCCAACCACCTGGCTTGAGCAATTCACCAAACCGAAGTATCCGCATAGGCTCGTCAGTCACTCCGGTGATCTGTTGGACTATAAGCCACATGATCATATTGCGTTGAAAATCAGTGAATCCACCATTTTTGACGCTCTGTTCCGAAGTGTCGACCGCTTTAATCGACGCATAAGCCGCCGCAGCCGCTGCATGGCACATGGACCCTAAGTCGTGATTAAAACCTCCCAAAAGGCGTTTTGAGAGCTCCTGGGCACCTTCGGGGGAAGTAACCATCTCAGCCTGTTTGTACCAGTCGAGGATCAGGTCAAGATCCTTCTCTTCGTCAATCGTCCGTTTCCCGTTCACTAATACTTCCAATTCTGGATCCGTCGTTGTCATTTAATTCCTTTATTTCTTTACCAAGTTCTCTCTTTTCGAGAGTCCTGGCGAGCCTATGCTCTTTCTTTATATCTCTGGCCCTGGCCTGTTTGCTGCGTTTGTTCTTGTAGGTTTGATGAGGCCAAGTATCATGACCGGGACAGCACCAGCTACCAAGCAGTTGTTTTCCAGGAACGAGTAATATTTGGCGCTTCATGTTTACCTCAAAGAATAATGCAAAGTACGACAAGGATGATTATGAAAACCAAAGGGTTCATGTCAGTCTTTCTTATCAGGTTTAATGTTTGGATTTTGCATGTAAATAGCTTGGGTTATCTGAGCCTGAAACACAGCGTCAGCCAAACAATCATGCTTGATCTTATTAGGTGGAATCAACAATTCGTTATATGGAAGCAATGTTTTGAGCGTCCTGAAACACATGACCTTGTAAAATTTCCAAGGCAACGGCATCCCTAGGCGATCAAAATATGGCTCCAACATGACTGGATCGAAGTTGGCTCCATTACCCCATAAGCAATCACCTCTACGCATAAAGGCTGCAAATTTCTCAAGGGCAAGTTTAACGGGTACTTCTTTACCGGTATTGAACGTCGCATCCTTGGCTTCTTGAGACTGTAAGTCCCACCATTCCTGTGTGTCCTTAGATATCGTAAAACCGTAGTTCTTCGAGTCGGGAATATCCAATATAACTTTAAGGGTCTTACCCTTTTCTACCAGCTCATCATAGGGCTGGATTCGACCCAGACGAGGGTCAAACCTTACAGCCCCTAATGAGACAATGACTCCGCCCGGTTTTGTAGACAGGGTTTCAAGGTCAATCTCGACGTGACCATCTTTTTCTTGTTCTATCACTTATTTCCTTTTGTTATTTTTCTCTCGATACCATCATCGCATCAGCGATCCTGTAAGCCCTTATAGCCATGTCGTGTTCACCATAAGAGGCAGCCATACCTATCAAAGCTTGACCGGCAAAGTAATCACGAAGACTCATGCCAGCTATTTGAGACTCTTTATTCCAGTTACCGTCGTATCTAGGATTAGCGTGAGGAAAAGCAGGTAACTCTCGTCTACTTATTTTTCTTGCTTCTTCCATAGCTGCAACGGTAGCTGAATTTGGTATCGGTGAGGAATCGTGTCCGGAAGTCATCAGCCCGCCACCCTTCCAGCCGTAAAGCCAAAAGCAGTCTTCTTTGCAACCTCTTTACGAGCACGCAAATTAGAGAAGATTTCAGCAATGGTCCAAGACGTTTGGCCGTCTACACCTTCTGATAATGTAGTACCAGCAATCTTTGCCACTATCTCAGCCTCTGTCTTCGTGAGCTTTCTGAACTCACAAATGTCATGACAACGACCTGGACGAGTCAAAGCTGAATCTACCTGATCCAATGATGTCAGATTGGTAGAGAAGATCATCTTCTTGCCGGGAATGGTGATAAGGCCATCACCAAGGTTAAGGAAGCGATGCATCAGACCATTGCCTTCTTTACGACTACCCAGCATGGTGTCGGAGTCTTCCAGTACAACGATCTTTTCGTCTTCATCACCTAGCCAGTCGGCGAAGAAGGAATCTGAGTTCAGCAAGTCAGTACTGTACGTCAAGATACAGTTCTCTTTAGCATGGTTCAAAAGACCTCGAATGAACGAAGTCTTGCCGGTGCCTGGAGGCCCAGTTAACAAAAGGATACCGGCGTCAGAGGCCATGTATCTGTCGTAGTAGTCTTCCAGCCCTTCCCCGTTAAGCCAAGGGTACATGGCATCGAACGGTTTATGCTTCTTGTCCACGGGAATTTTCTGGGACTGCATGGAGTGAGGATCAAACACTTGATGTAGGCGGTGGGGCTGGTAAATTTGTCTTCCAACATACGTTCGTACGCTGCGACAGTTTCAGGTTCACCGAGCAAAGTGACTTCCATCAAATGCTCGTCAGGTGTGTACTCCATGAGTATCTTACCGTCATGGCTTTTGAATACTGAATTCTCAACGTGCTGATTGACGTCTTCGCTAACTAACCCCGAGAGAGTCAAAGCAAAAGCTTTAAAGTCTTTGGTTTCAACCTGATAAATCAGATTGACGTTGATGATGCTTTTGTTCTCAAGCAGCTTATTCATGCGAAACGTGGAGAAGAGATATTCTCTCAACCCAGACATAGGCATATGAAGCGCTTGTGTAACAGGAACGGATTCTCGTATATTCATGGTTCGGGTACTCCTGATCCCTAATGCTTTTTCAATTGAAGTAAATGTTCTCACAAAGTCCTTTTGAATAAAAAAAAAGCCGGGAGATTAACCCCGGCTTCCTCTATATCAGCGTTCCCTGATTATTTCAGGCTGCCGCGTGGGCTGAACTTGATGATGGTTTTCTCGGCCACCTGGACTGCTGCACCCGTGCGTGGATTGCGTGCCTGGCGAGCAGGACGAACCTTGGGATACAGACGACCAAAGTCACGGATGGTGACTTCTTGGCCAGCTTTCAATGCTGTACCGGCAGCAGCAAAAGCGGCAACCAGGGCTTGTTCGGTGACTTTCTTTGTCAGACCGGTGGCTGCTGAAGAAGAGTCAACCAGTTCTTTGATAGTAACGCTCATTTGATTTAAATCCTTTTGTAAATAAGTTTCATGTCATCTTCGTTGAATCTTTCCGAAAGGGAAGAGAACACAACGTTTGTTTTGTCAACGGCAAGTTTACCACTGTTTCCTGCATAAAGCAAGTTATGTATGGCAATCTTGACATTCATTACGACTGAGAGGCCCTGGTCGTAGTTTCCCACTTCGTACCAGTCCTCGTATTCAAAGCGTTGCTTCGCAATATGACGACCGATCTTCATGCAGAAATTTTCGTCGGAATGGCACAGAGAGTAAGCGAATGCAAAGCATCCGTTAGCTGCGTCCAGTTCGACATAGAAGGTTACGCCACCCTTAGGTGAGATGGCCCAGCTCTCGCCGCCGTCAGGCTTGCGGAAGACGTCCATGCCACGGGCATAGCGAAAGAACGTTGCCAATTGGACTTCAGGAGACACCGGCTGTAAAACCAGGCTGAGATCCGAACGTGGCTCAAGATGACTTTTCTCCATCAGTAGTGGATCCAAATCTTTCTCGGCCATCTTCTCAAACACGGTATCTGAAAAGTCGGGCGACAAAGCAGTGAGTACACCACTTTCGGCAGAAGCAACCGTTAAGGTTTCTGTGGACTGGCCCTTGCCAAACCATTTGCCGAGGTGAGAATTTTTGAATTGAAACAAGTTCATGGCGCTTCCAGTACGAATGATTGAAGGGGTTAGGAGAAACTTCATGTGATACACCAATGCTGGAAAACCAGTAGGTATCTTTGTGCCTTCTGGTACTACTACCAGGTCACCGGGGAGAGGATCAAAACTCTCTGGATCTGTCATTTCTTCATTTCTTTCCTTGGTTGTATATGTCTACTAGTCCTAAATAACTAAGACAAATAGCATCTGCTTCATGGTCGACTTTTGAGGATCCGCCGGATAAAGCATTTGCCGCTGCAATCGAAAACTTCTTATCAAAGGAAGGATTCGGGTTATTGAAGCCTTGGGTTCTCACCAAGTACTTACAAACTTTTGGTTTCCAATCAATGGCACGAACCATATGGACTTTGGCACCATAACGAGTGAATTCGTAATTCAATGCTCCGATCAACATGAGAATTTTTTCACTCATGTCGGAATGTATCCCCTTATAGGCTACAAAACGTTCGATATAAACGTCCGTCAGCTTCATGATTTCAAGAGCCGCTCCTGGCGTAATACCTGTCTTAAGTAAATCGTCTGCCAGCACATCGCTAGCGTGTAATAGACGGCTTACTAAAAATTTTATGAACGTACAGATATCTTCCTCATGATCTCTGGGAATATAAGAGTCTTTAAAGATGGTCTTACCATCATGCTCTATGGCAACACCAAAGCTTGCCCAACCTGGGTCAATACCAATTCTCATATTTTCCTTGACTAAAAATTAAGTGGTTCACCAACAGTTATAACCAAAAAGATCCCTTTGGATCTTTTGACCCCGATCCCGATCCCGATCCCGAATTTATCCCCGTATTCAAACAGGGAAACTAGAGCGATGTTACATCGCCCTGGAAGTTTCATACTT